>DATCZZ010000403.1:0-5179 GCA_036525635.1 Psychromonas sp.
TTCGAAGCAAAACGCTCACGCGCCTGATCAATACTCATCACCTCACGTGCGTTCATTTTCAAACCGCCGTTAAAATAATCTTCACTCACCTGCCCCTGTAAAACCACCACATTATCCGTTAGCAGAATATCTTCATACTGATCCAATAGATCCGCAAAAACAGTAATATCCATACGCGCACTTTTATCATCCAGGGTAATAATCCCCATCCGTTTGCCCGCCTTAGTCACCATTACACGCATACTCAAGATCAGGCCAGCTACACGGCTATTTTGACCGCGACGGTTGGCAACCAGAGCACTCAGTTTTGTACAATGAAAAGCACGCAGCTCTTGTTCGTATTGATTGATTGGATGGCCCGTCAGATACAAGCCCAGGGTCTCTTTTTCACCGGCCAGCCACTGTTTTTCCGGCCATTTATCTACCGAGGCAAATTTATCGGCAATCTCTTCACTGTCCGTGGTCAGCACCCCGAACAGATCACTTTGTCCAAAAGATTCCGCTTTTTTATGCTGCATTGCCGATTGCAGGGCATGCGGCAGGGTTTCCATCAAAGCGGCCCGATGCGGACCGAGCTTGTCGAGCGCCCCCGCGAGAATGAGCTTTTCTAAAATACGTTTATTACAGCGTTTAAGATCAATTCGGTTACAGAAATCAAACAGATCGATAAATTTGCCGCCCGCTTCCCGCGCCTCGATAATGGCTTCAACAGGTCCCTCTCCCACCCCCTTAACAGCGCCAATACCATAAACAATACGTAAATCAGGATCGACGTTAAATTTGAATAAACCTTCGTTGACATCGGGCGGTCCAAGCTCTAATCCCATGCTCTGGCATTCCGCCACCAGGGTGACGATTTTTTCGGTATTATCCATATCCGCCGACATAACTGCGGCCATAAAGTAGGAGGGATAGAAGGTTTTCATCCACAACGTTTGGTAAGAGACTAATGCATAGGCCGCTGAATGTGATTTGTTAAAACCGTAACCGGCAAATTTTTCAACCAGGTCAAAGATCTTCATGGCCAGTTCGCCATCGATGCCATTATTGATGGCGCCCTGCTCAAAGGTCGCACGCTGTTTGGCCATCTCTTCCGGTTTTTTCTTACCCATTGCACGACGCAGCATGTCCGCCCCACCCAGGGTATAACCCGATAGCACCTGTGCAATCTGCATTACCTGTTCCTGGTAGAGAATAATACCGTAGGTCGGTGAGAGGATCTCCTTTAATGATTCATGCTGCCAGGTTGCATCCGGATAAGAGACCTCCTCCCGGCCATGTTTACGTTCGATAAAGTTATCTACCATCCCGGATTGTAAGGGACCGGGGCGAAACAGTGCAACCAGTGCGATCATATCTTCAAAACAGTCGGGCTGTAAGCGGCGGATCAAGTCTTTCATGCCGCGTGACTCTAACTGAAAGACCGCAGTAGTCTCATAACGTTTTAACAGTTCGAAGCAGGCCGGCTCAGTTAGAGAGATTTTTTCGATAAAAATCGGCTCTTCACCACGCATTTTTTTATGTGCGTTGGCCATATCCAGTGCCCACTGAATAATAGTCAGGGTACGTAAGCCCAGGAAGTCGAATTTAACCAGCCCGGCATATTCAACATCGTTTTTGTCAAACTGGGTAACCGGGTTTTTTCCCTCTTCATCGCAGTATAGTGGTGCAAAATCGGTAATAGTCGTGGGTGAAATAACCACCCCTCCGGCATGTTTACCTGCATTGCGTATGGTGCCTTCAAGTATGCGGCACATATCGATTAATGCGCGTACCTCTTCGCTGCCGTCATAACGTTCCTGTAAACGCGGCTCTTCTGCAAAGGCTTTACTAAGGGTCATACCCGGGGTAGGGGGAATGAGTTTAGAAATACCATCAACAAAACCGTAAGCATGGCCCAGTACACGTCCGACATCACGAATAACCGCTTTAGCTGCCATGGTCCCGAAAGTGATAATCTGCGAAACCGCATCACGGCCATATAACTGCGCAACGTGATCGATCACTTCATCACGTCTGTCCATACAGAAGTCGATATCAAAATCGGGCATAGAGACACGTTCAGGATTCAAAAAACGTTCAAACAAAAGATCCAGCTCAAGGGGATCCAGATCCGTGATTTTTAATGCGTAGGCAACCAGAGAACCCGCACCAGAGCCCCGTCCCGGCCCAACAGGAATATTGTTATCTTTACTCCACTGGATAAACTCCATTACGATCAGGAAATACCCCGGGAAGCCCATGGTATTAATCACGTCTAATTCAATCTGCAACCGCTCATCATAGGGTTTGCGGATTTCAGCAAAATCGGGGGAATTTTTGTCAAACAGAAACTCTAAGCGCTCCTCCAGCCCCTTTTTTGATGCTTCACTGAAATAGTCATTGATTGACATATCACCGGTCGGAAAATCCGGTAGAAAATATTCCCCCAAGCGCAGGGTTACGTTACAGCGCTTGGCAATTTCAACACTGTTTTCCAGCGCTTCGGGAATATCTGAAAACAGTTCACACATCTCCTCCTGACTACGAAGATATTGCTCTTCACTATAATATTTATCACGGCGATCATCGCCCAATGCATAGCCCTGATTAATACAGACTCGGATTTCATGGGCCTCATAAAGTGATTTATCTGCAAAAACCACCTCATTGGTGGCAACAACCGGCAGCTGGTATTTTTGCGCCCAATCCAACGCATAATGCAGATAGGTTTCTTCATTGGGCCGATTCGTGCGTATCAATTCCAGGTAATAACGCTGGGCAAAGTATTGTTGGTAAAATTTGCTGATTTCAGCAGCAAGTTCATAATTGCCCTTTAACAATACTTTTCCAAGATCTCCGTCTTTGCCGCCAGAAAGTAAAATAACCCCTTGATTATGTTCGGCTAACCAAGCTTGATCTATTACTGCCCGCCCGGCGACATGACCTCTTAAATAGGCTTTAGAGATTAATTCGGTGACATTTTTATAACCGCCATTATCCATTGCCAGTGCAGTGATACGAAACAGCTCGCCTTCGAGAAAATCACTTTTAACCCAAAAATCAGCCCCCACAATCGGCTTGATACCCGCACCATGCGCAGCGCTGTAGAACTTAACCAGACCGCAAAAATTAGTCTGATCAGTAATCGCCAATGCCGGCATCCCCAGCGCGGCTGCCTTGGCCACCAGGGGTTTCGTTTTCGTAACGCCATCTACCATGGAATAATCACTGTGCACACGCAAGTGAATAAACTTAGGATGCGAGCTGGTTGTGCTGCTAACTTCTGACTCTGACATAAAATCTCTGATTTATAATAAACTAAGTGCTTTTTTAATGACGATTAACGTTTGCAGACGCAACACCATTTTATAAAAGGCCAAGCACCTTTTTAACGGGTTTAAAACTTTTACGATACTCGCCTATCACACCATATTTTTCGATTGCGGCAAAATGCGCTTTAGTAGGATAACCTTTATGCTGAGCAAATCCATATTGGGGATATTTTTTATCTAATGCGAACATTTCCCGATCCCGTGTTACTTTCGCAATAATCGACGCGGCACTTATTTCGGCAACGCGGCTATCCCCTTTAACAATAGCTGCGCTTGGCATGCTTAATTCCGGGCAGCGATTGCCATCAATGAATACAAATTCCGGCTGAATGCTGAGATTATCAACCGCACGCCGCATCGCCAGCATGGTCGCATGCAGGATATTAAGTTCGTCGATTTCCGCTGGACAGGCGCGGCCCACGGCAACACACAACGCTTTTTCCTGTATTTCATCAAACAGCAAAGCAAGTCTTTTTTCACTGAGTTTTTTTGAATCAGCTAAACCTGTTATCGGGTTGTTAGCGTCAAGAATAACCGATGCGGTCACTACATCCCCCACCAATGGGCCCCGCCCAACCTCATCAACCCCGGCAATCAGCCTGTAATCAGGATAAACGACCTCAGGAAAATCTACCTTTAATTTACCCATATCAGGCTCCATTGAAAACACTATTTACTGTTTTTTGTTTAGTAAATCAACTACCGCCTGGGCAGCTTGTTTATCCGCATCGCAACGAATCAAGCGATGCAGGCCGATGAAGGTATTGATCAGCTCCTGATTGTCTGCGCTTAATAAGCGGTCTAGCTCAGCAACGATCTTTTCAACAGTACAATCATATTGGCTCAGCTCTTTTACAATTTCTTTATCTGCAATCAAATTAGGCAGTGAGGTATATTTCACTTTCACCAATGCCTTAGCAATAACATAGGTAAGCAGATTAACTTTATAAGCAACCACCATCGGCACTTTAGCTAACATCGCCTCTAATGCCGCAGTGCCGGAAGCCAGCAGTACAGTATCTGCAGATTGTAAAACCGGGCTTGCCTGACCATCAAATATGATTAAGGGTAAATCAGGCGCATATTGTTCCTGCTGCGCTAAAAATTGCTGTTTACGTGCAGCATTGACCATCGGCACGATGAATTTATAGTCCGGGTATTTTTTACTGATTAAGGCGGCAGATTGTAAAAATATTGGCCCGAGAATTTCAACTTCGGCTTTACGGCTACCGGGTAAAATTGCCAACAGTTTGTCATCCTGCTGGAGACCTAATAGTTGCCGCGCTTTCTGTTTTTCGGGTTGTAGCGGTAATTGATCGGCCAGTGTATGGCCAACAAACTGGCAAGGCACATTAAACTTATCATAGAACGCTTTTTCAAAGGGCAAAAAGGCTAATACCAAGTCGGTCGCTTTGGCTATTTTATGAATGCGCCACTGCTTCCAGGCCCAAACGGAAGGACTCACATAATGGATAGTTTTGATCCGCTGTTGTTTTAATTTCAGCTCCACCGTCAGGTTAAAATCTGGAGCATCAATGCCGATAAAAATATCCGGTGGATTGTTAATAAAATGTTCGATGATAGATTTACGAATGCGCAAAATGCTGGCTAATTTGCCCACAACTTCAACAAACCCCATTACCGATAAAGCCTCCAGCGGATGCAGCGCTTTGCACCCCTGGGCAATCATTTTGGGCCCGGCAATACCTTCAAAAATGGCATCAGGATAATGTACTTTTAGCGCTTTAATTAAACCTTCACCTAAGATATCACCTGAAGCTTCACCGGCAATTAAACCGATTCTTAATGGTTTATTCATCTTTCAATTCGCTCTGAAAAAAAATAGGCTCTAATGAGCCTATTTT
>DATCZZ010000404.1:0-2378 GCA_036525635.1 Psychromonas sp.
CCTATAAAAGCAAGTAAGGCATCCTTTCAGCACGAGAAGATGCCTTACTTGTATATTTACAACGCGCGCGCAGTTATAACGTGTTTAACCTGAGCTATCGCTTTAATCAGCTCATCGCTGGCTTCGCTTTCCAGATCAATAATATTGTAAGCGATATTATCACGGCTTTTATTCATCATGTCGGTCACATTGACATTCAAATCGGCCAAAATAGAGAGGACGTGCCCTAATACTCCTGCAACATTGTCATTCACAAAAGTAATACGATAAGGGGTACTTCTTTCCAGATTAATGGTAGGGAAATTGACCGAATTTTTTATGTTGCCATTCTCCAGAAATTCTATCAGCTGCTGGCAGGCCATTATTGCGCAGTTATCTTCAGCCTCATCTGTGCTTGCGCCAAGATGAGGCATCGGCAGGACATCTTCACGGGCAATCATTGCATGTGTCGGAAAGTCGGTGGCATAACGGCGCAGACCGCCACTATCAAGAGCCGCAATCACCGCTTCTGAATCACATATTTCAGCGCGGGCAAAGTTAAGTAAACAGGCCCCTTTTTTAACATGGGCCAAGGCATCATGATTGATCATATTCTTAGTCGCAGCAATTGCCGGGACATGCAGGGTAATATAATCACAACGCGCCATCAGCGATTGCAGGTTTTCCATTTTTTCTATTTTACTGGACAGCCGCCATGCAGCTTCAACTGAAATTGCAGGATCAAAACCAACCACTTTCATTCCCAGGTCAATCCCCATATTGGCAACATTTGCACCGATCGCACCTAAGCCGATAACACCTAAGGTCTTACCTGAAATTTCACTGCCTTTAAATTGCTTTTTAATCTGCTCTAGTGTCGGTGCCATTGATTCATCAACGACATCTGTTAGACCGCGGCAATGAATGATCGCCTCAACGACTGCTCGGGAGCATAACAGCATAGCAGAAAGCACCAATTCTTTAACTGCATTCGCGTTTGCGCCGGGTGTATTAAACACCACAATCCCCTTCTCTGAACATTTTTCCAGCGGTATATTATTAACCCCCGCACCGGCCCGGGCAATCGCTTTTACCGAATCAGCGATTGGTTCGTTGTGCAGTTTAAAACTGCGTAGGATAAGGGCGTCTGGTTCACTAAGGCTACTTGCCACCTCATACTTACCATGTTGAAAATTATCTAAACCAATACTGGCTATTTGATCGTACGTTCTAATTTGAAACATATAAATTCCGTTTTATATTCAATAATAATTAATCACCCCGCTACAGATACGGAGTTGCTCAGCTGGGTATTGAAATTCATTGCGTGATTGTAAATTAGTTGCATATTGCTTTTTGCGGCTTGATTGGATTTTTTTGAAGTTTATTTTTATAGGCGTGATTTATGCCATCTTAATCACATTTATTAAGCAAGAGAGTCCGGAAATATCAGGTATTCTTCTCAAGATTGCACGGAAGTTATTCTAATGCCCTTAAAATAACTTCCGGAAAAGGTCTCGACTGCAATATACGCCCCTGAGACATCCACTTTATTTATACATAAAGTAAAGAGATACCCTGCGGATCAAAAAGATGTATCTTATCTACATCAGCTTGAAGATAGACAATATCGCCCTTATGTTTATGAACAATACCGGGAATTTTGACCACTACCGGGTTTTCTTTTTCATGGTAAGCAAGATGCAGAAGTGTCACTTCACCCAATGACTCGACAAAAGCAACTTCGCCTGATATCAAACAGGTTTCCTGATCCGACAAGTAAAAATCTTCAGGACGGACACCGACTGAAACCTCTTGATTATTTATGTTAGCGGCACTCTTCAAGGGGATAGCAAATTGATGACCATTTTTTGTCTTAATGGCTGTTATATCACCCGTTTTTTCAACATCAGCTTTGAATATGTTCATTGCCGGAGAACCAATAAATTGTGCCACAAATAAATTAGCAGGTTTTGTATATAACTCTAGCGGTGTGCCAACCTGTTCAATTTTACCCGCCGATAACACCACGATTCTATCAGCAAGTGTCATCGCTTCAACCTGATCATGGGTGACATAGATCATGGTAGTATCTTTTAATGTTTCTTTTAAATTGGCAATCTCAATGCGCGTTTGTACCCGCAGTGACGCGTCAAGATTAGAGAGAGGCTCATCAAACAGAAATACTTTTGGATCTCGTACAATAGCACGGCCAATCGCCACCCTTTGTCTTTGCCCACCAGAGAGAGCTTTGGGTAGACGATACAAATAATCGGTTAATTGCAACATAGCTGCCGCATTGGTTACGCGTTTGTCGATCGTGGCCTTGTCCTCTTTGGCAATGCGCATGGCAAAGGCCATATTGTCATAAACCGTCATATGCGGGTATAACGCATAGG
>DATCZZ010000405.1:0-10183 GCA_036525635.1 Psychromonas sp.
CGTGCAACAATGCTGGATTGAAGAAGTTTAATTTTATATTTTTTTACAAACGCAAGCTTCGGCTTGCGTTTTTGTTTTTTGAAAAGGTAATGATATGAATAATGTTTTTTTAGTTTCTCTAAGTTTTGAAAGTGCATCAGAAACTTGGGGAAAGTCCGCCCTGCTGAGTTTTGCCGAAGGTCATGCAACTATCCATTTAAACAACGACAACCCCTTATTTCAGCAAGTACAGTCGGCTGCGCGTCGGCTGGACGGAATGGCGATTGAACGAATTCAATTAACCGGTGAGCTATGGGATCAGGAATTACGCTGGGCATTTTCGCAGGGATTTTATAATGCTAAAAAAGGCGCCAATATTGATTTTGGCGAATTAGCGGGCGCACCATTAAAACAACTCGCTGTGCAGAAAGAGATTGTTGAGTGGGTGCGTGAAACGATTAATCTTGGCCCAGAAGCTTTATCCCCTGTTTTACTTTGTGAAAAAGCGGTGGCATTAATCGAATCGGTTTTACCTGAGGGGGTGGCAATTTCGAGCAAAATCATCTCTGGAGAAAACCTCTTGACAGAAAATTTTCAGGGAATTTATCAGGTCGGCCGTGGCAGTGAGCGTCCGCCTTGCATGTTACAACTCGATTTTAATCCAACGGGGGATGCAAGCGCTGCTGTTGAGTATGCATTAGTGGGTAAAGGTATTACTTTTGATTCCGGCGGTTATAGTTTAAAACCCAGTGGCTCAATGGCTGTAATGAAAAGTGATATGGGCGGTGCCGCGACGCTGAGCGGCGCTTTAGCACTGGCGATTGCCAATGGTTTAAATAAACGCGTTAAATTATACCTGTGCTGCGCTGAAAATTTAGTTAGTGGCCACGCCTATAAATTAGGTGATGTGATCACTTATAAAAATGGTGTGACGGTTGAAGTGTTAAACAGCGATGCAGAAGGGCGTTTGGTATTGGCCGATGGTCTGATTGCTGCACAGGAAGATAACGCAGCCGTTATTATTGATGCAGCAACTTTAACCGGGGCGGCCAAAATGGCTGTTGGCCGTGATTATAACTGTATATTAAGCATGGATGATCAGCTTGTGGCGCTGGCAACTTCCTGCGCCAAGCAGGAAAATGAATTTCTGTGGCGTTTGCCGTTAGAGGAGTTCCACCTGCAGCAAATTGACTCCTCATTTGCCGATATTGCTAACGTTAGTAGCGGAGAGGGGATGGCTGGGGCTTCAACTGCGGCGGCATTTTTAGCTAAGTTTGTTACTAATCCAAAAGCAGACTGGGTACATTTTGACCTTTCAGGCAGCTATCAGCTGGGGGCAAATGGTTTGTGGGCGGCCGGCGGTAAAGGTCATGGTGTCCGGACCATCAGTAAGATGTTGTTCGCTTAAATTATCACTGTTATACGTTAGCGTTGCTGGAGTGAAAAAAAAAGGTATCAAATTTGAGACCTTTTTTATTAACGCGTTAAAGCGGATAAATGATGCTAAGGTGCTTCCGCCACAAAATCGACGGCAGTTGTTTCACCAACAGTGACGCTAATATTTTGCTGCGCTGTATAAATTATAAATTCGTCAGGAACATTTGTTGCGTCAGGATCATCATTATTTGCCATGCAGGTGTAACCTAAACTGTAAGTTCCGCCATAGACAGCTGGAAATTCAAATTTGTAACCCTCTTCTTCATTTTCAGAATTGACCAGAGTGGCTTCAACTCGGCTAATTGGTGCAACCTGAGGGAGAATGACCTGTGCATCCCTAATGTCGCTCATATTATCTAAAACAACATTACCCGGATATAAATAAACGCTGTGGCCAAGCTCATTACCGCAGTCCATAGCCAGTTGCTGACTAACTGTTCCTGCTATAGCCCCTGCTTCGATAAGTTCGATACCCGTTGGTTTTAATGTCCAGAATGTATCTTGTCCTGTTGGCTCCTTTAATACCTTATTGAGATCAAACTCGGCAATATAACTGTTCTCGCCTTCTGAGATGGTAAATTTTTTATTAATAAACAACCGCCCGGTATCCGCATCATCTGCTCCCACACCTCCGCCACATGCTCCTTCGCTTGGTGTTGTTAAGCCGACAATGTTATCATCTGGATCCATAACATATGAACTGGCTGTGTTATTTTCCTGAACATTATTCTGCATATAAATACACAGTTGATATTCACCAACGGCAATTGATTCATCTGTCACTAAGCCGGCGACCTTTAAACCGCTGAAAGTAACTAGATCGACATTTCTATATCCACCATCATCTTCGGAAACGTCAAAAGAATAAGATCCGGAATTTCCTTTGAGAACGACTTGCTTGAAAGCAATATTAACCACCTTGGCATCGGCGGGGTTATCAGAAACAGCTAAATTTAACGTGCCTACGTCTGTGTTCCCGTCGCCGCCACATGCGCTAAGTAAGGTCGTTAAAGATAGGGCTAAAAATGTGTTACTCGCTTTCATAAATCACCTCTTATGCCAATAATTTGGAGTAGTTCGCTTCTGTGTATCAATTTAAAAGCAACCAGTTTAAAGATTAATAACAATTGTTCTAATAATGGATTAATCTTAACAGTATAGTATAGTCAGGCCGCGAAGATAACACATATTGATTAAACTAACTAATCATCTAAAAGTAGTTTTCCTCCCAGCATAATCAGCACCATACCTGTCACACCTTCCATCCATGACATAATTGCCCCGCTTTTTAATAACGTCTTGGCGGAATTAATCGCACCCGCCAAAGAGCACTGCCAGATCATCGCGATTAAAAAATGGATACCCGCCATGGTTAATGATTGGATAAACGGGGAGTAGTCGGGATCAATAAACTGGGGTAAAAATGCAAGGTAAAAAATAGCCGTTTTAGGGTTAAGTACATTTGATAAGAAACCTTCACGAAGCGAACGTTTAGGGTCTAAGTTACTCGCCTGGCTGGGTGTTATATTGATGCGGCCCACACCTTTAAATGTGCTTTTAAGGCTATTTAAACCTAACCAGATTAAATAACCCGCACCGAGCCATTTTATGACTTGAAATAGTTCTGCCGACTGCAGCAAAATTGCCGAAATGCCCACTGCGGAGAAGGTTGCGTGGACAAACAATCCCATGCAGATACCTAGACTGGTAATGCAGCCATCAACGCCTCCTGAACGGCTGCTGTTGCGAATAACCAGTGCCGTGTCGAGGCCCGGTGTTAAGGTGAGAATCGTTATTGCAATTAAAAATGCCTCAAAATTTACTATATGCATCTGCACAGCTCTGTAATGTCTAATAAAGGTTTGTTATAGCAAACAAAAGATTATTGTGTAAAGAAGTTTACCTGTTATAGATAGCGAATTAAGCTTAGGGAGTGGCAATGCGACAGTGTGTGCGATAGTAAAATGTTAATCAGCACGATTCTGGCTGGATTTAGACTGAGATCTGCTGATTTTATAATGGCAAGTGTTTCTGCTGTCAACATTTCTGTATTGCCCAATACAGATGTTTAATTATCTTAAATAGGTGAGACATATGCTGCGTTATTTACTGCTGTTATTTATCTTTCTCCCTTTAATTAGTTTCGCGGAAACTCGCCCTAAAATAGGGCTTGTCCTGGGCGGTGGCGGCGCGAAGGGCGCTGCCCATATCGGTATTTTGAAGGTCTTGGAAAGCAATAATGTGCCGATTGATTTTATTGCGGGTACAAGTATCGGTGCCTATATCGGCGGTCTCTATGCACTGGGCTATAACGCACAAGAGATTGAAGAGATGATGTTCGATGTCAACTGGGAGAAAGGCTTTTCTGATTTTATACCGCGCCAGGATCTGCATTATGAAGACAAGCAAGTAAGGGATGAATACAATATTGACCTGAGGGTTGGTTATAGCGATGCAAAAATTAAAATGCCCAGTGGCCTGCTGCTTGGTCAGTCAGCTTTGCAATTACTCAAACTTTCAACCGGTGCGGTCGGAGAATTTGATAGTTTTGACGAGTTACCTATCCCTTATCGTGCAGTGGCGACGGACATTGCAACGGCTGAGGCTGTGGTGCTCAAGTCCGGCAGTATTGTGCAAGCGATGAAGGCATCATCAACCGTACCCGGTGCCGTCTACCCGACGGTAATTGATGGAAGATTACTTGTCGATGGCGCGATTGTTAATAATATGCCGGTAGATGTTGTCAAGCTGATGGGCGCTGATATCGTTATCGCCGTTGATATTGGCTCACCTTTGTTAGACAAAAAAGAGATTAATCTCACGGTTGATGTACTGGATCAGTTATCCAATATATTGACGATTAACACCACCACCAGGCAAATAGATCTGCTCGATGAAAAAGATCTGCTCATTCGCCCTGAAATCGATCAGCTAGGTACCGCCGACTTTTCCAAGATGTCTGCGGCACTTGCACTAGGTGAGAAATCTGCATTGGAAAATATTGAGAAAATACAATCTCTCAGTATCGACGAACAACAATATTCTGAATATAAGCGGCAAAAAGGTGCTAAAAGAGAACAGTGGATAAAAAACCTGGCAAAACCTATTTACGCAATTCGCTATGAAAATGATTCTAAGGTTAATCTGGATATTATTAAGCGCCAGCTGGGGATCAATATTGGTGATGTGGTCAGTAAAGAGGAATTAGATGCGGCTATTTCACGTCTATATGCCTTAAATAGATTTGACGCTGTGAATGCCGAATTTATTGATAAACAGGCCGGACGTGTTTTAGTGGTAAAAACCAGGGCGGAGTCATGGGGGCCCAATTATCTGCATTTTGGTTTCAGCTGGCAGGGCAGCCATTCAACCGATTCGCAAATCTCGCTGGATCTCGCTTATATTCTTACCGATATTACAGACAATGGCGGAGAGTGGAAAAACGAACTCTCCTTGGGCTGGGAGTCGAAACTTGCAACTGAGTTTTATCAACCCTGGGACAATCACCATGATTTTTTTAGCCGGGCCCGTATTGAGTATAATCAGGAAAAATATGCCCAGGGCAAGTTGTCTCGCAATCAGACCAGACCGGAATTGACCAATGCCTATGGCCGGGCCAGCCTTGGTGTGGGATATCACTACAGCAATAATGGTATTTCTGAAATAGGGCTGCTCGGTGAAATAGGCAAAATTGACTTTGAAAACAGCGAGTACCCGTCACTTGATTACAGCTCGCAGGGGGCATATCTATCCTTAGGTTTTGATAATCTGAATAGTATCTACTTCCCCACCCAAGGTAATAAATTATCGCTTGATTTCTATTTGCGCAACGATCAATACGAAGATCTTTTTTTGGAAAATTCAGAAGATACCTCACTTGAAGTAAACCTTGACTGGCGCGGGGCTATTGGCCTCGGAAAACATACGCTGGTGGGGATATCCTCCTTTGCAACCGTATTAAGTGATAATGATTTTTCCATACGTGCTTCAGAACTGGGTGGTTTTTTGAACCTGTCCGGTTATGAAAAAGATGCGTTAATTGGCGCGCATAAAGTATTTGCTGCTGTTGCTTACCAATATGATTTAGGCCGGGGAATACCTGGTGATACAAGCCTGCCGATATATTTAGGGACGAGCCTGGAAACAGGAAACGTATGGGATTTAAATGATAGCGTCAATTTAAACGAATTAATTACTGCGGGCAGTGTATTTTTAGGCACAGACACAAGCTTCGGTCCGGCGGTTTTAGGTGTAGGCTATGGGATAAGTCGTAGCGACGGGATCGGTAATGAACTGCAGCTGTTTTTCTCCTTGGGGAAAACCTGGTAACTGCTTAAGGTTCCGCCCGGTCTTATTTTTTATAGTATATAAAAGTATTTTTTTGGGCGTTGATCGCCGCTTTAATTTTACTGTAAGACGCTTAAGACGCTATTATCACTCTCCCAACTATGTAAAAATGGCTATATTCGAGAATATGTTATAGACAATCCATTTTGTCTATTGTGCGTTAACATATTGTTTGCCCCAACGAAAAGCAACAGAAGAAGAAAAGTTATGAATCTAGCAATTATTAAAGACGAGTTATTGGAAGCGGAAAAGGTATTGCAGGCATTTATCGCCGACGAGCAGAATTTAAAAAACATTGAACAAGCTGCAACTTTGATCGCAGATGCCTTTAAAAACGAAGGTAAGGTGCTTTCCTGTGGAAATGGCGGTTCACATTGTGATGCAATGCATTTTGCCGAGGAACTGACCGGGCGGTACCGTGAACACCGGCCTGCTTATCCTGCGATAGCTATTTCAGATGCAAGTCATATAACCTGTGTCAGCAATGATTACGGTTATGAGGCAATTTTTGCGCGTTATTTAGAAGGGGTGGGGCGCAAAGGGGATGTGTTATTTTGCCTGTCTACCAGCGGTAATTCCAAAAATATACTACAAGCAGTTGCAATGGCAAAATCAAAGGGGATTTCGATTATTGCCTTAACCGGTAAAGACGGCGGCAAAATGGCGGGGCTTGCTGATGTGGAAATCCGTGTCCCGCATTTTGGCTTCGCTGACCGGATCCAGGAAGTGCATATCAAAATTATCCATATCTTGATCTATTTAATTGAAAAGAAAATGGCTTAAAAGAGAGCAGGTTTTATAAATGTGTGAATTATTAGGGATGAGTGCCAATGTACCTACTGATATCTGTTTCAGTTTCAGTGGCTTGGTAAAGCGAGGTGGTGAAACTGGTCCTCATAAAGATGGCTGGGGAATCACTTTTTACGAAGGAAAAGGCTGCCGCAGTTTCAAGGATCCCAACCCCAGTTGTGATTCGCGTGTTGCCCAATTAGTCAAAGAATACCCGATAAAGAGTAAATCGGTGATAAGTCATATTCGTCAAGCGAATAGAGGTGGTGTCAGTTTAGAAAACACCCATCCTTTTGTGCGTGAATTGTGGGGGAAAAACTGGACTTATGCCCATAATGGTCAGTTAACCGGTTATGAAGCGTTGCCTATGGGGCATGATATTCCCGTTGGACAAACCGATAGTGAGCGTGCTTTTTGCTGGATTTTGGCTCAATTACGCCAGAGTTATGAGAGTGAGCCGCTTGATATGTTGGCGATGTTCAAAAAAGTGGCCGGTTACGCGGATACTCTGCGTGAAATGGGTATCTTCAATATGCTATTAAGTGATGGCGAATATGTGATGTGTTACTGCACTAATAACCTCTCCTGGATAACACGCCGCGCACCTTTTGGCAAAGCACAGCTGATTGATGAAGACATGGTTGTTGATTTTCAGAAAGAGACCTCGGATACAGATGTTGTTACCATTATAGCCACACGGCCTTTAACCAATAATGAGGAGTGGCATAAGATGCAGGAGGGGGAATTCTGCGTCTTCCATTTTGGCGAGCGTGTGCTTTGAGCTGTTGCGCTTTATATTTTGGATAACTGTTTTTGCAGCCAAGCTTAGAGCATTTGCAGCAACATGGCCGAATCCTTCAGGCCGCGTTTGTTGGCCATTTCTACTACGTTAGCGGCTGTTTAGGTAGAATACTGCTAAACTGCACAGCCTTGCATAGAGAAGCAAAAAACTGCTGCAAAAACAATCCCGAAAGATAAACACGCCCTGGTCATTGCCTCATTACAAATCATCAAAAATAGATCACTAATAGAGTACAACTGTATGTTTATAATGTTATGTTTATGTTATAAACGGTTCTATTAATTAGCCAAAGTATGGGTATAAAGAAGACACCAGGTAAAGTATCAATTAGTTTTGTGATTCAATCGGATTTTTCCTTGGTGCCTGCGATACAACCACAAACTATAAAATAGCGTTAAGTTTATGGGCAGAGTGGGAGCCTGGCTTTTTTTAGCAGAGGAAAAACCGCAAAGCAATATTCACCTAGATCCTCATGAGGGGTTGCTTAAAGCTGTAAATTGGTGAGCTGCATGAGCAGAAAAGGCTGGTCATCAAAAATTTTTTGGCTCCATTAAACATAAAAATAAATATTAGAGGTATAAATAATGAATATAGTTTGGGCAACAAGTGAGGCGGCGCCATACGCTAAAACGGGCGGATTAGCGGATGTATCCTATTCACTACCCTACGCGCTGGCAGAAAACGGACACAATGTTTCCGTGTTCATGCCTTATTATCCGCAGGTTATGGGTGAAAAGAGGGATGATACGGAGTGCGTCTGTGAACTGCTGGGTGTGCCTTTAGGTGATGGCAATGAGGAATGGGCAAGCATCAGACAACATAAAATCAGTGAAAATCTTTCCTTTTACTTTATAGAGCACAACAGGTTCTTCGACCGCCCTAAACTATACGACTGGGATGGGCAGGAATATACTGATAATGCCGAACGCTTTATATTCCTGAGCAGAGCAATCATGCAGTCTGTACTTGCACTGGACCTTAAGGTTGATGTGCTGCATGCCAACGATTGGCACACCTCTCTGTGCAGCGTCTATTTAAAAAGTTCCCTGTACAACGCATTCGATAATTTTAGCCAGACAAAATCAATAGTAACTATTCACAACATTGGCTACCAGGGGGTATTCCACAAATCCAACCTTTACTGGACAGGGCTTGGCTGGGATTACTTTAACGTCCACTGCCTTGAGTTCTTTGATCAGGTCAATTTCCTGAAAGCAGGCGTGATGACAGCTGATATGGTAACCACCGTCAGCCCGACATATGCAGAAGAGATCCTCTCTCCTGAGTACAGCTTCAATTTGGAACATCCTCTGCAACACCGAGCCGTACAGGGTAAACTGCGCGGTATTATAAATGGCATTGATGTTCAGGAGTGGAATCCTGAAACAGACAAGCTGATCCCTCATAATTTCTCACATGCAGATTTAGCCGGAAAAGCGCTTTGCAAGATGGAACTGCAGAAGGAGTTTGGTCTAGAAGTACGTGCTGATGTCCCTATTTATGGCGTCGTATCAAGACTTGCTACTCAGAAGGGGCTTGACGTCTTCATTGACTGTATAGATGCCATGCTGAAAGAGGACGACGTGCAGTTTGTTGTTATTGGCTCCGGAGAAAAATGGCAGGAAACAGCTTTGGCTGATTACAGCAAAGCATATCCCGGCAAATTCGGATCTTTTATCGGCTACAACAATAAACTTGCCCACATGGTTGAAGCGGGGGCAGATTTCTTTGTTATGCCATCAAGATATGAGCCCTGCGGACTGAATCAGATGTATAGCATGAAATATGGCACTGTTCCTATTGTAAGATCAACTGGCGGCCTTGAAGATACGGTAAACAACTATTCTGCTGAAAATATCAATGCGGCAACTGGCTTTAAATTTTATGATCTCTACCCCGCATCACTAAGAGATACAATGAGATGGGCAGCGTCTGTATACCGTAACGATAAGGCGGCATTTAATAAAATGATCAAGAATGGTATGACGACCGACTTCTCCTGGCATCACACGGCGGAAGAATATGAAGAGCTATATCAGCATGCGAATACTCGATTTTGATATAGGCAGGCGAACACGGAACTTGATTAATCAACCAAGTTGCGCACCTGTTGATGCATAATCTGCAAAGCCTCAAAGGATATCCGTTGAGGCTTAAATTTATGCACTGTCATAAGATGGAAGGGATACAATTTACTCCTTAACAAATGCATCAATGATTGCACAATCTGAATGTGTATCGCCCTGACACAAACGGGTTATCTCTTTCAAGCTATTTAATAACGCTTGTTGCTGATCGATGCGCTGTTGCAACTCATCTATTTTCTGTTGTGCGATGGCCTTTACATCTGCGCTGCTGCGGCATTTATTTTCAGATAACAGCAATAATGCTTTGCTCTCTTTTAAGTTAAACCCCGCATCTTTTGTTCTTTTAATAAAATGTAATTGTTTAATTATTGTTTTTGGATAATAACGGTAGTTGTTTTCACTGCGTTGCGGCGGGCTAATTAAACCTATCTGTTCATAATGGCGGATTGATTTGACCGATAACCCGGTTTCTTTGGCAGCTTGACTGATAGATAACATAATAAATACCTGATAATTATTGAATGCAAAACTCTTAATGGAGGATTGATACCCTTCCGTTTAATATTATGATCTGTTTATGGACATTGGACTTCAGTCGTGTCTGTTTTATTGCGCGCTTAAAAGCGCACTTCCAAAAATAAAAGCAGATCAATTAAGTTTGCGGATTGCTATGATTTGCCAGAACACTCTTTTTTTTTTTTAGCTGTTTAACAAATCGGTAATATATTAAATGTATATTATT
>DATCZZ010000406.1:0-3449 GCA_036525635.1 Psychromonas sp.
TCTGCCCCGCAGAGCGCCTGTGAGTCTAAAGCCTCAATAATGTTACTGAATATTAGCGGCTGAAAATAATGGGGGATTACAAGATCACTTGAGAAATCAGAAATAGGGGCTTCCGCAACTTAAGATTTAATAAATGTTGAATGCTCAATTTTATCCCTTAATAATTTTTCGTAAGCGACTTCATCAACAGGCATCTCAACAGTAACGTCATTGAATGATGAGAAAATCATAGCGTTGGCGAGTTCAACCGATTTAACACCTTCTTCTGCAGGCGCGATAAGCTCTGCTTTCTCGTCAAGAATACATCGGCAGAAGTTATCAAGGATTGTCTGATGCTCCTGAACTTCCTGCTCTGCAAATGGAATCTCTATATGCCATACTTCAAGTTTAGCAAATCCCTCAATGGTTGCATGACTGAATGCAGTCATTTCCTGAACATTACGTGTAAATATCAGTTTACCCTCTTCGAACACAAGTTTGCCACGCTCACCAGTGATCTCAAGGCGGTTGGTTCCCGGTGCTTCTCCTGTAGAGGCAATAAATACAGCTGTCGCACCATTTTCGAATTCACAGTAAGCTGTGACATTATCTTCAACTTCAATGTCGTGGTATTTACCAATCTGAGAGAATGCTCTTACTTTGACGGGGAGACCGAAGAACCACTGAAAAAGGTCAAGCTGGTGAGGGCACTGATTAAGAAGAACTCCTCCTCCTTCACCTTTCCATGTTCCACGCCACCCGCCTGCATTATAGTAGTGTTGAGTTCTGAACCAGTCTGTAATAATCCAGTTAACTCTTCGGATCTCTCCAAGTTCCCCATCATCAATCAATTTTTTGATTTTCTGGTGGGCTGGTTTTGTTCTCTGGTTGAACATGGCGGCAAAACGAAGCTCTTTGCGTTTATCGTGAGCGGCAATCATTTTCAGCGCATCCGCTTTATGAACAGCAATAGGTTTCTCTGTCAGCACGTGAAGCCCGGCTGCAAAAGCTTTTAATGCTGTAGTTGTATGATCATAGTGTGGCGTAGCGATAATAATGGCTTCAATCTCACCAGAATTAATCATCTCACCCACATCGTAATAAGCTTTAGCACCTGTTTTTTTAGCAAATTCATCAGCTTTAGCTTTCTTTAAAGCACAGATCGCTGCGATGTTTGCTTCCGGAATGTTAGTAAGACTGGCTGCATGGGCTTGTCCCATATTACCTATACCGACAATACCAATATTTACTTTTCTGTCTGACATAAAAAACTTTCCTATCTGTCCAATTAAACTATAACTTCACATAAGAACAACAAAAAATAAAGTAAGCTGGCTAAAAAAAGGGCTGGCAGAGCTTTGCCCGGTCACAAACTTGAACTGTTGTTTAATGCGCCTGACGCCCTAAAATAAAGCGGTGCCGGCTAGAGCCGACACAGCTTGTTTTTAAAGCCGGATTATTTATTTGCTGTCGGACCCGCTGTTATTCTTCTAGCTCTGACCAAAGCCTATAAAACGTTTCATCGATAACGCCGTCACCTTCGTAGTCCGCGTCAATTTGAATGTCGATGTTGCTGAGGGTTATCAGGTGCAGGGTGGCGTTGTTGGCGCCAGTTATCAGCAATTCTCCTACCTCGGGGTAGTTATCGCCTGATGCTTCAAAAGTGACCGGCGTTGTATAATTAACTGCACCCGCAAATCCGCTGCTGCTTACTGTGCCTTCACCCTCTAGGGTCGAAGGAACAGGGAACAGACTGGCATTTTCTGTATAGATATTCAGGAAGTTTTTAATTGATTGGGTATTGCCCATGCTGCTGGCGGTAAAGCTGTTCCCCGAAATATTAATCTTCTTGATTACCCACTATTTTCAGCCATGAACTAAAATTGTATATAAATGCAGCTATTTTAAGAGGCGTATCATGGCTAAGAATCAGATTCAATTCCAACGTGGTTACAGTTTATTTGAATTCATGAAAGACTACGGTACACAAGAAAAATGCGAGCAAGCATTATTCAAATGGCGCTTCCCTAACGGCTATGTTTGTAAGGAGTGTGGCAATACAACATATTGCCAATTAAAGTGCCGTAAGCTTCTTCAATGCAACCATTGTCACCATCAGCACTCACTCATTAGTGGAACATTGTTTGAGAGCACTAAGTTACCGTTAACTAAGTGGTTTTTAGCTATACATCTACTCACCCAGTCAAAAACAGGCATATCTGCTATGGCTTTAAAAAGGGAGCTGGATGTTAATTATGACACAGCCTGGAAGCTTAAGCACAAGCTACTACAGGCCATGAAAGAATCTGATGATAAACATACTCTCAATGGAATCATCCAGTTAGATGATGTTTATTGGGGAGGGAAACGCCGGGGAAACAAACGAGGGCGAGGTGCAGAAGGTAAAACCCCTTTTGTCGCAGCAGTCTCAGTGAATGAGGATGGTCATCCTATAAGAATGCGGATGACCGTTGTAGATAGCTTTACAAATGATGCTATAGAGCAATGGGCCGCACATCATCTGAGTACTGGCAGTGTGGTTATCTCCGATAAGCTAGCCTGCTTTCGCTCAACAGAAACAGCAGGTTGCTATCACTTTGGTCTGAAGACATCTGGAAATTATGAGCTAATGGATGGCCCGCTGTTTAAATGGGTCAACGTGATGATTGGGAATGTAAAAAACTCCCTAAAAGGTAGCTGCCATGCGATTAATCCGAAGCACCTGCCACGGCATCTGGCAGAGTATTGTTTCCGCTTTAATCACCGGTTTGATTTACGCTCAATGTTACCTAAGTTGGCCCGGATCGCAATAAGAACGCCAGCTATGCCGTATCGACTATTGAAGCTGGCTGAGCTTAGTGGGTAATCAAGTTAATCTTTGTAATTTCTGTTAGCATATCCAGGGCAACACGGATATCGCCATCCATAGTGCTGGTGTCCGCGATACTTTTCACCGTTAAGTTGTCGAAGCGCATCTCCACGTCGAGCAGTATTGCGAAAGAGCTGATATCACCTGCAAAATTTTTGATAGTCATGGTTATTTGCCCGTCAATCACCTCATCGTAGCTGTTCGCACAAGCATTGTAAGAAAAGTTGATGAGATCACCCGCAGTTAAGGTGTTCGGATCGCTAATGTCAACCGAGGTAGTCACTGAGCCGCTCGGTGTGCATTGCTGCGCGTCAGTGAGGGCAATGCTTCTGGGCGTCGTACCACCCAACCTGCTCAGCGCCGCTTTGGTGGCAATGGCCAGGGGATCAGGGCTCTCTACCTCACGCGGCACGATTGATTCCGCCAGATCAATAGACTCATCAAAGCCCATTGCTAAAGGCGCCACAATCTTTACTAACTTAATTGCATTACTGCTATCAATGCTCGCCAGCTCTGTTTCAGTCGAGCTGGATCCGGCACCGCCACAGGCTGATAACCCGGCAGCGGAAAAAGCAAGGAGAAGCAGTAAGCGAGTGAATTT
>DATCZZ010000407.1:0-4312 GCA_036525635.1 Psychromonas sp.
GCATTTCTGACCTCTTATAAGATGCAGTTTAGATATTTCACGAAAATATCAGACTAAATAAAACAGGGGGAATGGCATTTACTTTTGCTAGTTAAGCATCATTCTAATTGTTAGCTGGTGGTGAGTTTAGATTCTTTATAGAGGCTTATAGATGAACAACTTTCCGTTTGGCATCTCTTTGATCTCGATTTTTAACGTGCAGGGTTATTGAATGGCTTAATTGCAAAACTAAAAAGCCCAAGCACAATTTGTGTTAGGGCTTTATTAATAATACCAAATCCGGTAATTATCTATTCATTTACATGAATCTTTCTGGATTTTAGGGAGCAATAGCTTTTAGAACCACATTTAGAGCAGATATAACCACCTGCTCATTTCCATTTGAAAAGCGCATCAATACATTGCTGTTCTGTTCCATAATTTTTGAATAACTCGAGTAAGCTATAGCCATGTTGGTGTTGAATCATATTTTTACTCATTATTAAGATCCTCAACAGCTAAATTATCTTAAATATAGTTCAGGCCGTATAACACTGGCTGTGTTTTGTGGGTAATCAAGTTCATTTATGCTGGTTAAAATGAATGCTAACTTCGTTATTGATTTTATAATTAGAACAACTAGTGTCTCTTCCAATTAATTTTGATTAGTTGGCTCTGAGTTTTTCGTACCCCTTATGAAGCTTTGAGCGTGCGGCATCGACATCAAACATCCATTTTATTGAGGCTCCCTCTTCGTTGCGTTTAGTTGCCCAAACTAATAATTCTTGCTTCAATGTTTTCATGTCAGCTATGCGTCTATCTAGACATTGCCTACTCATAACGCCGATTTCTATTTCGGCCATATTGAGCCAACTGGCATGCTTTGGTGTGTAATGAAACTCAAGTTTATTAAGTATTCTTCGAGCCTCTGCTGGAGGGTAGGCTTTATACAAAGCACTCGCTTTATGTGTACTGAAATTATCTAAAACCACCCGTATTTTCTTTGCTTCAGGATAATCCTCGTCAACTAACTCCTTCATACAGTGTGCAAAGTCGACAGCGCATTTGTAATCCGTCGCCTTCGCTTTTCTCCATCCTTTATGTCTATCAAAAAACATAAATATGTTTGCGACACCAGCCCGTTTATATTCATAATCCACTTTATGGCACTGCCCAGGGGTCATACCTTTAGGCGCTTTAATGTGCTCGATCAGTTGTTTTCCTGCTTCATCAAAATTAATGATGGGATACAAAGGGTCAGCAGGCTCTGCGTACAATGTCAAAATATGCTCCATTTGAGCAATATAGTCTGCGTTCATTGCACCTATACACCACATTTTACGCTTCCAAGGCTTAAGCTCATTATCTTTGAGCCTGGTTCTGATGGTTTCTAATGAAATGCTTTCTAAATCCGTGAGGGCAATGAGACTGTCTGATAGTAAACTGAGTGTCCATCGGCTACGGCCTTTCGGCGGTTCAGTGCATGCTATTGAGATTAATGTCGCTTCTTCTTTGGCTGATAGTGCTTTGGTACGCCCCAGTCGTTTACCTTCATTCAGTGCGGATTCTAACCCTTCCTCAACAAACTTTCTTTTAACCCGAAATACCGTTGCTGTTCCGCACCCAGTTAGAGCAGCTATTGTTTCATGGCTATTAGCATGGTTATCAGCCAACCGTAGGATGTTAGCTCGCTTGATCAACCTACTATTGTGGGTTCCTTTAGAAGTCAGCTGCTCTAGATATTGATGCTCGTACTGGGTTAACTCTACTCGATAGGTGATATTCATACTATTATGTGCCTTATTGATAAAGAACATAATTGATCATAAAGAGCTTGAAATGTCGATCCCAGAAAACCATAAATCAGAAAATAAATTCACAAAACGCCAAGGACAGTACCTGGCATTCATCTTTTATTACACTAGAATCAATGGGCGTCCCCCAGCGGAAGCGGATATACAAAATTACTTTGGGGTATCGTCAGCAAGTACACATCAAATGCTTCGAGGATTAGTTGCAAAACAGCTCATTAAAAAGGTGCCGGGACAGGCACGCTCTACGATAGTATTAATACCGCAAGCTCAATTGCCTGCCGATTGGTAATCAACTGATCATTTCTTTTTGGAAGAGACACTAGTTACTGCAATCAATGCCTTGCTTTCATCCATTTTTCCTGCGCCTAAATAGATCACATTATTAACGGAATTGGTATAAAACTAATTAACCAAATAATTTGTTAATTTTGCCTTTTAATTTATCTTCTAATTTGTTTTTCTCTTCCTCTATTTTTTGCTCAGATTCTTTTTTAATTTTTTCTTCTAGGCGTTTTTTCTGGGCATCAAGTTTTTCCTTTATAACCCCTTCTGTATCTAAAGAAAATTTAGGCGCTGTGAAAGGACCTTTAATAAGCAATGGAATAGATACACCGGCAAGATCCGTTTGTTCGGTTTGCTCAGTACTCTTGGACAAGGGGGTGACACTTAAACGGTAGTCTAATGTCGCTTTTAAAATATCAGCAAGACCACCACCATCAAGACGCATCACGGGAGAAAGCATTAACAACTTTTGATTGTCTACAATGCCGCTTTTGATAGTGAAATTTCCGGTTAATAATGCAAAGTCGGTTTTTTTAATATTAGCTTCAGTTGGCAGTGCTTTTCCCTGAAGTTTCGCCTTTAGAGTGCGCACCTCCTGGGGAATATTAATACCGTATAACTCTCCATCTGTTAATTTAAAATCGCCATTTCCCATTAATCCTGTTTTTATTTTGCTGGCCGTTAAACCTTCTCCTTTGCCGGAAAAGTTAAATGCAGTTGTGCCACTCAGATAATCAATTTTAGCTGCATCAATCAGTAGTGGGCGTATTTGTACATTTTTCAGGTTGCTAGCAATCTGATAGCTGTTTAACCCTTTATTATTTTCAAGGTTGGCATTCAAACTCAATACCCCCTGGTAAAGCTCTGCTGTTAAGGGGGCGAGTTGTGCTTTACCTTTATTAACAATAATTTTTGAGTCTATTTTGCCAATAGTTAGACCTGATGCTTTGATCCCCTCGATGGATAGTGTGCCGTTGATATCTAAACTATTTAAAATGCTCAAATCCGGCTCCTGTTCCTGCGCAGCTTTGCCGGCTGTTTCACCGGGAGTAGTTGCTGCACTGCCTGTTTGTTCAGGCTGGGGTAAATAGGGCTCAAGATTCCATTGATTTCCTTTAAGGGTGAAGCGTACTACCGTTAGCTTCTTGGTTTGTACAGAAAGATCGCCAGAGAGTTGGATTTGATCAACCTTAATCAGCAAATCAGTTAACTCCGCTTTCATGCTGTCGATATTATAGTTGAGATCGGCATTAACAGAGCTGGTTACCTTACCATTAGGTAACTCATTGCCGGTCAGTAGGGCGGTAAGGGCAAGTTGTCTAAGTTGGATAGTTGACAAGTCTGCTGCTACGAGTAATTTTGATTGTAAATTTAATTCTGCTGTCATGCTATCGATCATAACATCTGTCTGCACGGATAAATCCGTTTCCTGTGCAGGTGCAAATTTACCCAGATGAATTTTTTTGATATTGGCTTTGTTTGTTGTGCCTGCTTTTAGATCCTGGATCTCTATTTGTGCGTCATTGATATTGACGCCCGCTAATTGCAGATTTTCCACAGCAAAAAAACTTTTAGCCTCGCTGCCTTGATTTGCTGTTGGTACAGCTGTTTTCTCTTGTGCACCGGGTTTGCCTGAACTGCTTCCCATATTGTCCAGATTTGAGCTACCGTCTTTATTGGTAATCAGGTTAAAAACCAAACCATTTAGTGTTAATTCGCCAATTTTAATTTGACCGGTAAATAACGGTAATATATCGATACCAATTACAGCTTGCTCAATCTGGAATAAGTTTTTCCGATTAAATCCACTAGGGTTACGGAGTTCAATTTCTCCACTGCTAAAACCTAATTGCGGATAAAACGTCCAACTGATATCACCCGTTATAGAGAGATCCCGGTTAATAGTGTTTTTGACCTGAGTTTGAATTTGCTGTTTATAATCATTTGGATTGATTGTCATTATCAAAACAACAGCGGCTAATATAACCACCAGCACGAGCCCTGCGAATAATTTAAGAAATAGTTTCATTGAATTTTCCTTATTGCTGCAACTTATTAAATTGTAATCTCTTACCACAAGATAGACAGATTTTATTATAAAACTAGACATTATTGCGTTAAAGCGAACAGTATCATGATACCGCACTGTTTTTTAAGCGGAATTTGGAGATGAAAATTGAGGTTATAGCAATCCCCGTAAATAAATGCTCTAAAGTTGCGCAGGAAAAATGAATGGT
>DATCZZ010000408.1:0-4045 GCA_036525635.1 Psychromonas sp.
AAAAACCATTTCTGCCTTTAGTGAGTTACTGCAACGTTTAGGTTTTGCTTTTAAAACACAGGGCGACAGGCTGATCATCAGCAAAGTGCCCGCCTTGCTTCGCCAGGCACCGATCGCGAAAATTATGCCTGATTTATTGGCGTTTTTAAGCCTGCTGAATACAGATATGGATGACCGGCAGGTCAATGACTTCTGCGCATTTTTAGTGCAAACATTAAAACAGCATCAATCCAATGATATTAACTGGACCGAACAAAGTGGCTCCGCACTTTTTGATCTATTACTTGAGTTATGCTCAGAGACGCTGCTCAACTACCAGGCGATATTATTTAGAGAGCCTGATTTATCATTATTAGTACAAGGTTTTTCACATGACTAACAATCCCACCGCCATTTTTTTAATGGGGCCTACCGCTTCTGGAAAAACCGATCTAGCAATCAAATTAGCGCTACAATGCAACTGTGAAATTATCAGTGTTGATTCCGCGTTAATTTATAAAGGAATGGATGTTGGTACGGCTAAACCGACAAAAAATGAGCTACAGCTGGCACCTCATGCGCTGGTCGATATTATTGATCCGCTTGAATCCTACTCTGCCGGTGATTTTCGCGAAGACGCTTTAAGATTAATGCAGGAGATCACCGCCCGAGGTCATACCCCTCTGCTAGTTGGGGGGACCATGCTTTATTACAAGGCTCTATTAGAGGGTTTATCACCTCTACCTGGCGCCAGTCCGGAAATTCGTGCAGAGATTGAAAAACAAGCGCAGGAGCAAGGCTGGCAAGCACTGCATGATCAGCTTAAAGCGATAGATCCAGTTTCGGCGCAGCGTATTCATGTTAATGATCCGCAACGTTTATCACGCGCACTTGAGGTTTACCGTATCTCCGGGAAAAGTTTAACCGAATTGACGCAGGTAAAAAGTGCGCCTATCCCCTATAACATCAAACAGTTTGCAATTGCGCCTGCTGAAAAAAAAGTATTACATGAACGTATTGAGCGACGTTTTGATTTAATGCTGGCATCCGGATTTGAGCTGGAGGTGCGCAAACTTTACCTGCGTGGTGATCTGCATTTAGATCTCCCCTCCATGCGCTGTGTTGGTTATCGGCAGATGTGGGAATATTTGCAGGGCACAATGGATTATGAGGAGATGCGCTTTCGTGGCATTGTTGCCACCAGACAACTGGCAAAACGGCAAATGACGTGGTTACGCGGCTGGCAGGATTTGACCTGGCTGGAAAGTGGCAACCCGGATAATTTTGCACGTATCAAGGCTGTCTTATAATACGTAACCAAGGCATTTGCCGAGCGGCAAAACTTTCGATTAAAAACATTGGGGTTACGCGGCTGGCAAGATTTGGCCTGGCTGGAAAGTGGCAACCCGGATAACTTTGCACTTATCAAGGCAGCGTTGTAATATGTAACCAAGTCGTCAATAGATATCAAGCGCCAGCCACCTGAATTTTTTGCTATTTTGTTGTTTTTCCTGAAACTATCTTATTGTAGCTGCTGTGCTTTTATTTTATTGTTGCGGATCTAATGGGGATTGTAAAAAGGAGCGCTTGATTTAACTCTCATGCCTTTTTAGAAAGTGTTACGGATCAAAGTTTTGAGCAATCAAATCAGTTTTTATTTAACCATTGTTTATACTCTGTTGGTATCAAAAACTATCTAATAACAATAATAAGGAAAACAAATGGCCAAAGGACAGTCACTTCAGGACCCGTTTCTAAATGCATTACGCAAAGAGCACATTCCAGTAGCAATTTATTTAGTAAACGGCATCAAGTTACAAGGACAAATTGAGTCTTTTGATCAATTTGTTATCTTGTTAAAAAACACGGTGAGTCAAATGGTTTACAAACATGCTATTTCAACAGTCGTGCCTGCCCGCGCCATCGCACCGATTCAACACGTTGAGAATGATTAAGCAGAAAAGTCGCTTGCTCATCAATTTTGGCCCGCTTAGCCCGGGCCATTTTTCCACATCACTAGCATTTTATTTTATCCTATCCTTATATTGCTTATGGTAGGATAATGGTTCTTACTTCCCTTCTAAATTGGAGACTTATTTGTTTGATCGTTACGAGGCCGGAGAACAGGCTGTTTTAGTTCATATCACTTTTTCCGATGAAAATAATAAAGAAGATCTTGACGAGCTTAAGCTGCTGGTTAGTTCTGCCGGCGTAAATACGCTTGCTACTGTTACTGGTCCCCGCAAATCCCCTCACGCCCGTTATTTTGTCGGCACAGGTAAAGCGCAGGAAATTGCAGATACAGTAAAAACACTAGATGCAGACGTGGTTATTTTTAACCATGCATTGAGCCCTGCTCAACAGCGTAATTTAGAAAGATTATGCGAATGTTTGGTGTTAGACCGGACGGCATTGATTTTAGATATTTTTGCACAGCGTGCCCGCACTTATGAAGGTAAATTACAGGTAGAATTAGCCCAGTTGCGTCATCTTTCTACTCGCCTCATTCGCGGCTGGACGCATTTAGAACGTCAAAAAGGCGGTATTGGATTACGTGGTCCGGGTGAAACACAATTAGAAACCGATAGACGTCTGTTACGTGCCCGTATCAGTACGATCAAATCGCGTTTGACAAAAGTGGAGAAACAGCGAGAGCAGGGGCGTCGCTCTCGTCAACGCAATGAGGTACCGACAATTTCACTGGTTGGATATACTAATGCGGGGAAATCAACGCTCTTCAATCAAATTACGGATGCCGGAGTCTATGCGGCCGATCAACTCTTTGCCACGCTCGATCCGACCTTGCGTAAAATTGATGTCACTGATGTTGGTAACTGTATTTTAGCTGATACGGTAGGTTTTATTCGTCACTTGCCGCATGATTTAGTTGCCGCATTTAAAGCTACGTTACAGGAAACCCGTGATGCAACATTATTATTACATGTTGTTGATTGTGCAGATGAATGTTACCACGACAATATCAAAGCGGTGCAGACAGTCCTGGATGAGATTGATGCCGGTGAAGTACCGCAGCTGATGATTATGAATAAAATCGATGTGCTTGAAGATATTCGCCCGCATATCGATTTTGATGAGTTGGGTAAACCGGTCAGAGTATGGTTATCTGCGCAAACCGGTGCAGGTGTTGAACTGCTGTTTGAGGCGTTAACTGCTCTTTTATCTGGGCAGATTCGTTCACTGCAACTTGCCATACCGGCAAGCGACGGTAAGTTACGCGCGTTGTTTTACCAGTTGGATTGTATTGAAAATGAGTCTTATGCTGAAAACGGTGATTGTATAGTGGATATCCGTTTAAATAATATCGAGTGGCAGCGCCTGATAAAACAGCAGGGCAGCGCAATAGAAAACTATATTGTTGATGTTAAATAGCCTTTTTTGATCAACTCGTTGCATATTATGTCATGTTTTCTTTATTATTAGGATGAACATTGATACATTGCTTTAACATTTTTTGTTTTATTATATCGGGAGCTATATATGGCTTGGAACGAACCGGGAAAAGATAAAGACCCGTGGAATAACAATGGTAAAAGGAATGATCAGGGACCACCGGATCTTGATCTTGTTTTGAAAAAATTATCGAAATTAATAGGCGGTTTATTGGGTAAAAAACCCTCCTCCGGCGACGATGAAACTAATGGCGGCGGCAGTAATGTTGTGATTATTGCGGTTTTTGCCGTGCTCGCCTTGGTTTGGTTTATTAGCGGGTGGTATACGATCAAGGAATCAGACCGGGGTGTGGTATTACGATTTGGTGCTTACCATTCTCAAGTTGATCCTGGTTTGCATTGGAACCCTAATTTTGTTGATGAAATTATTCCAATTAACGTTGAAGCATTCCGTACCATGCCGACAACAGGTTTCATGCTTACCGAAGATGAAAACATTGTTCAGGTTGCCATGGAAGTGCAATATCGTATTATCGTGCCGGAAAAATACCTGTTTAACGTAACCAATGCGGATAACAGTTTATTGCAGGCATTAGATAGTTCACTACGTTTTATTGTTGGTCATTCGACTATGGATGATGTGCTAACAACTGGCC
>DATCZZ010000409.1:0-3406 GCA_036525635.1 Psychromonas sp.
TTAATGAGTTGCAAAATCTGTTTTTCTTGATCAACGGCCTGCTGCCAGTTTTTATAAAGGGACAGATATCTAAGTGCGCTCGCCTGTATATCAACCTCAACGGATGAATGCATTAACATACCAAAATCATTGCCTACCGGAATCAAATGATAGTCCCCCCTTATACGTGACGCTAAATAGGCCTTGGGGAGCAAACTGAGCACGGTAATTTTTATATCCGGGTAGTTTTGTTTTATTGTGTTAATAACCGCGCATGAAATCGCTCCATGTCCGAAGCCATGAGCAGTAATAGAAAAACAGAGATGCATAAAACGCCTTATTTTAAAGATCCACGGAACAAGTGAACAAAGTAGTAAGTGAATAAGCAGTAAAAGAATCAAAAAAAGTCTATGTCAATAATCTCAAGGCAGCTACTTTTTTCACCCTTATAATAACCGTTAATCTTATCTATTTAACTTATTGCCCCTAAAGAGGTCACCACTAATTATTTTGCCCAATCGGCAAAAACTGTTATAACAATAGCTATATTATTTTTATCCACATTAGGAAGACTATTATGAAAATTGCAATGTTCAGTACCCGCAGTTATGACATTCAACATTTCGATCCACTCTTTACAACCGAGCAAGAAGCAATACAGATAAATTATTTTGATACCCATTTAGATATTCATACCAGTCAACTGGCCAATGGTTACGATGCAGTCTGCGCATTTGTAAACGATGATTTATCAGCTCCGGTGTTAACTGAACTCGCTCAACTTGGTGTTAAATTGATATTGATGCGCTGTGCCGGTTTTAATAATGTTGATTTACAGGTCAGCAAACAGCTGGGCCTGACCATTATGCGTGTTCCTGCATACTCTCCGGAAGCTGTTGCCGAACACGCTATTGCGCTGATGATGACTCTCAACAGACGAATTCATAAGGCTTATCAACGTACCCGGGATGCTAATTTTTCACTTGAGGGATTAGTAGGCTTTAATATGTTTGGTAAAACTGTCGGGGTGATCGGCACGGGTAAAATAGGTATTGCAGCGATGCGTATTCTCAAGGGATTCGGCTGTAAGCTATTAGCCTACGACCCTTATCCCTCAGAACAGGCTATTGAACTTGGTGCTGAATATGTTTCCTTAACAGAATTATTCACCCAGAGTGATGTGATTACCCTGCATTGCCCAATGACCGAGGAGAATCGCCACCTGCTTAATCATCAATCTTTTGCGAAAATGAAAGATGGCGTCATGATTATCAATACCAGCCGAGGTGCTTTATTAAATGCCAAAGATTCAATCGAAGCTTTAAAACAGGGAAAAATTGGCGGATTAGGTTTAGATGTTTACGAGGAGGAAGATTCTCTGTTCTTTAATGACCATTCCAGTGAAATTATCACCGATGATGTATTTCGCCGCTTATCTTCCTGCCATAACGTAATCTTTACCGGACATCAGGCATTTTTAACCAAAGAAGCGTTAACCAGTATTGCACAAACCACTTTGGATAATTTACGCAGTTTTGCATCAGGTAAATCTAACGGCAATGAAGTAAGGTAAGTTGTTACCTATATTAAATTTTTGCACGAACGCCAGGGCTATTTGGCTTCTCTGGTGTAAATTTTCTTTGTTCTGAAAGCGTTCTGAGAAAAGCATAAGTCAGTCGCTTAGTTATTACGCGGCACAGGCGCTTTTAGACAAACTTGCAAGGCGGCAGCCGCTGCCTGATAAGCTTCATAAAGAGGAAAGTTAACTTAACGGGGTCTCTCTATGCAGCTCTTTAATAATTTCAGTAATAGCCAAAATCAAAGACGACTTAATAACCCGCTTATGCTGCTCTAATTTCATCTGCACTATATAATGAGAACTTTCTTCTGGTTGCGGCTCGTACAGATTGGGCGGCACAATGCTAGCCATGGCGCGAATGGACTTTAAGCGTTCAATAATCACAGGTGCGGTCAGCTCTATTGATTCATTATCATCTGATTTCACAAAATCCTTTAATTCAATAAATGTTTCGATATCCTGGTAGGAGTTTTGCGATAACAGCCCCAAACCATATAAAAGTTTTATGCGGATAGCTAAATGCGCCAATGGACCATTGCTACTGAGTAAAGGTTCAACTGCATATTTTACCGCATAGTCATCTTTCCTGAACACATTCTGAATAAGGATATCGACGGCATCTTCAAACAGATCAAAACTGGCGGTAAAAAAATCATAGGCGGTTTCCGCTTCAGAAAGCGTCTCCACAACATCAACATCAAATTTCAATCGGGCAAATTCAGGCATAATTTTTCTAATGAATGAATAAGTGCCACAAAAAGTGGCACTTGAATGAACGGATTATTTTAAGCTCTGGTAGGCTTGTTCGACTAGTTTAACAGTTTCACTGTCAACATCTAGCCCGGAATAATGCGCTAATGTTTCAGCCAAACCTTTTTCAGCAAACATGGCTTGCAACTCAACGGCTTGAGGATCATCATCATTTTTGTATAAAAATGCAGCAGCGATGCCTTTAATTAAATGTGCATTGGGTAAACCATATTCTAAGGTACCATTGAGTGGTTTAATCAAACGATCATTTGCACTTAATTTACGGATAGGCTGACGACCGACACGATCCACTTCATCGCGTAGATACGGGTTCGCAAAACGTCCCAATATTTTTTGAATATAAGCAGCATGCGCTTCCGGATCAAAGCCATAACGGCGGATTAATACCTCACCACTTTCCTGCATTGCAGCAGTCACATCGGCCCGGATAGCCGGATCTTCGATTGCGTCTTTAATCGTTTCATGGCCGGCAAGCACACCTAAGTATGCAGTGATTAAATGACCGGTATTAAGGGTAAATAATTTTCGTTCAACAAATGCCATTAAATTATCAGTACATTCCATACCTTTAATGGCGGGGATCTCTCCCTTGAACTGAGTTTGATCAACAATCCATTCGCTAAAGGTTTCAACTGTTACCGCTAATGGATCTGTTTCACCCGCTTCAGCAGGCGGAACAATGCGATCCACAGCTGAATCAACAAAGCCGATTGTCTGCTCACATTGAGCATGCAAAGACTCAGGTAAGTGTTTGAATACTTGATCTTTTAATTGGCTAGTGCCACGCACCATGTTTTCACATGCAATAATGTTTAACGGCGCTTTATTACCACTGCTTAAACGTAGTTCGATAGCATCTGCTATCGTTTTTGCAATAATATTCAAAACAGTAGGGCCTACTGCAGTAGTGACTAAATCAGACTCTGCAATAAGTTCTACAAGTTTCGGATCAGTTGAATTAATCGCAGTAACGTTGCTGACTTTTTCAACCACGCACTGCGCACCAACCACCTTGACATCATATTCCTTGCGTGCGATTAAAGCATTTACAACCGTTTCATTCACATCGGCAAATGT
>DATCZZ010000410.1:0-4422 GCA_036525635.1 Psychromonas sp.
TTAGCTAATGAGATTTTATTTGGTGCATTGCAACATGGCGGTAGTGTCACTGTTTCATTAGATAAAGATGGTCAGGATATCAGTTTTGATTATGCCAAAACCTTAGAGTTAACTTAATCTTGTAACGTAAAAATAAAAAACCAGCCTGGAGCTGGTTTTTTATTTTTTGTAACAGAGAAAACGTGCTTTAGCGCAAAACTAAATATTAACGAGCACGGAATACAATACGACCTTTAGACAAATCATAAGGTGTAAGCTGAACTGTTACTTTATCGCCGGTCAATATACGGATGTAGTTTTTACGCATTTTACCTGAGATATGTGCTGTTACCACGTGACCATTTTCCAACTCTACGCGAAACATTGTGTTGGGCAATGTGTCAATGATTGTTCCTTGCATTTCAATACTATCTTCTTTTGCCATTGGCGATGGATCCTTTGTATTATATATGGTGCTAATTTCAATCGGCGCATAATGCCAGAATTATAGGCTACGGTAAAGGATTGTTGTTTATTTATTAAGCCCATAAGTGTAAATTCAGGCCGTGATCTGTTAGTGAAAGTGTAGGAATAGTTCACTTAAAATCAACCCAACGTCTATCAATAAAGCGTTGATGCGGGCGAAATTGCGATTTGTAATTCATTTTTTGGCATTTTTCAATGTAATAACCAAGATATAACCATTCAACGTGATGGGTTTGGGCTAGTTGCAACTGGCATAAAATAGCAAATTTTCCAAGAGAATGAGCAGCATAATCCGGGTCATAAAAACAATAAAAAGCACTCCAGGCTTTAACATTTTCTGCCTTTAATAGATCTGTCACACTGACTGCAATAAGTTTCTGCTGATCATATATTTCAATAAAAATAGATTTGTTCCAGGTCGAATTTATAAATTCTTCATATTGTCTTTTTGAGGCGGGAAACATAGGTCCATCGCAGTGGATATGATTAATATAACGCTGGTACAAGTTATAATAACAAGGTTTTAGATGGCGGCTTATTTGCGTGGTAAATGAACTGTTTTTATTTAATAAACGTTTTTGGCTGCGCGATTTCTTAAAATTTGCAGTGTTGATCCGTAGAGATTGACATGCTTGGCATTGCGCACAGTTGGGGCGGTAAACTTGCTCGCCACTGCGGCGAAAACCGTTGGCTAACAGGGTAGGGTAATAACGTGACGCATTAACTTGCGGATCAAGCAATATGATTAATTGCTCTTTTTGGTTTTTCAGATAGGCGCACGGGAAAGCTTTTGTGATACCCATAGTTAAAGAAACAGTTTTAGTCGACACATATCACCATTGCAATTTATCCTAAATCTCTTACTAATTTACTCGCTCTTTGCTATCGTTTCAAATTAATGCCCAAACTGCATCTTGAGGCAGTGTGGGTATACATCCAAAAAGGTATTTAATATGAACGTGCAAGCAATAATTGAAAAGAAAATAAGTGATAATATGCAATTGGAATTTTTACAGGTCGAAAATGAAAGTTATCGTCATTCTGTACCCGTTAATTCCGAAACGCATTTCAAAGTGACCGTTGTAAGTCATGAGTTCGAGGGAACCTCTTTGATTTCCCGCCATCGTCTGATAAATAGCCTCTTAAAAGAGGAGTTAGCAGGTCCGGTGCATGCACTTGCTTTGCATACTATGACGCCTGCCCAGTGGAAAGCAAAGAATCAGCTATCGCCGAATTCTCCAAATTGTTTAGGTGGGGGTAAATAACCACTAATAAATGATGCGAGGTTATATCCCCAAAATACGCCATAAAAGGGTTTTTTGATTGATGTTAAAAAATAATTATTTTTGTAAATTTATTTTACAAAAAATTTGAACTAGAGTGGATAACCTCCTTTTTTGATATGGCAAATGCCCGCCCTATAATGATACTATAACTGCGAATTTTTTCGTCTTCATGTTAAGTGATTGTTGTTTTTGAAAATTAATCACAAAATATGTAATGTTTTTATGCCGAAAGGCAACTAACTTTCCTTCCCGTAAACATAGTGCAAGAGAATATGATTACTATAAAAAAAGGACTGGACCTCCCAATTTCCGGAGCACCAGAGCAAGTCATTTATGATGGGCCAACCATCACTGAAATTGCAATACTGGGTGAAGAATATGTAGGGATGCGTCCGTCAATGGCAGTGAAAGCCGGCGATACTGTCAAAAAAGGTCAAATTCTTTTTAGTGATAAAAAGAATGTTGGGGTTAAATTTACCTCTCCGGCATCTGGTACCGTTAAAGAAATTAATCGTGGTGCAAAACGTGTTTTACAATCCGTTGTTATTTCAATTGAAGGCCAGGAGAGTATCTCTTTTCCTAAATATGAAAGAACAAAACTTGTAAATATTAAACGAGAGCAGGTCGTTGATAATTTGGTTGATTCAGGCGCCTGGACCGCACTGCGAACCCGTCCTTTCAGTAAAATTCCTCAAATTGAAGCTAAACCTGCCTCAATTTTTGTAACGGCAATGGACACCAATCCGTTAGCTGCTGATGCTGAGTTGATCATTAATGCCAATAAACAAGCTTTTAATGATGGTTTATCAGTGTTATCAAAATTGACTGATGGTAAGGTTTATGTGTGTAAGGGTGAAACGAGTTTACCTAAATCAGATCTCGCCAATGTTGAAGAGAAGCTGTTTTCGGGTGTTCATCCAGCCGGCCTAGCGGGTACTCATATTCATTTCATCGATCCTGTGTCGGCGACTAAACAAGTCTGGTCGATTAATTATCAGGATGTTATTGCCTTTGGAATGTTGTTTACTACCGGAGAGCTTTACACCAGCAAAGTCATTGCACTTGCAGGCCCTGCTGTGCAAAAACCGCGTTTATTACGTACCCATTATGGTGCTTCAATTAAGCAACTTACTGAAAATGAATTGCTTGACGATGAAGTGAGGGTTATTTCAGGCTCTGTTTTATGCGGTGTAACGGCATCAGGTGCACATGCATATCTCGGGCGTTACCACAATCAAGTCTCTGCTCTAGTTGAAGGTTACGAAAAAGAGCTATTTGGTTGGGGAGTACCCGGCAGCAATAAACATTCGGTTGCTAACGTTTTTATATCTGCACTTAATAAAGCCAAATCTTTTGCTTTTACGACATCAACCGGCGGCAGCAAACGTGCCATGGTACCGATCGGGCAATATGAACGAGTTATGCCGCTAGATATTTTACCAACCATGTTGTTACGTGATTTAATCGTTGGTGATAGTGACAGTGCGCAGGCATTAGGGTGTTTAGAGTTAGACGAAGAAGACTTAGCATTATGTACTTATGTTTGCCCTGGTAAATATGATTATGGTTCAGTCTTGCGTACGAACCTGAGCAAAATTGAGAAGGAAGGCTAAGAATGAATCTTAAGCATATACTTGAAAAAATGGAACCGCATTTCGAATCAGGGGGGCGCTATGAGAAATGGTATGCTCTGTTCGAAGCGACTGCTACTTTTTTCTATACCCCCGGGCTGGTTACTAAGGGAATCACCCATGTGCGTGACGGTATCGACCTGAAACGTATAATGATCTTTGTCTGGTTGGCAACTTTTCCCGCTATGTTTTTTGGCATGCACAATACCGGCGTTCAAGCAAATGAAGCTATCGCTGGTGGATTTGCTGCCTTAGATGATTGGCGTGTTGTCATTTTAAACCTAATTGGTGTGACAATGGGCTCCGGTGCGGGTCTGCTGGATAACCTACTATTTGGCGCAATGTACTTCCTGCCAATTTATGCCGTCACATTTTTTGTGGGTGGTTTCTGGGAAGTGTTATTTGCAAGTGTGCGTAACCATGAAGTAAATGAAGGCTTCTTTGTTTCCTCTGTACTGTTTGCGCTGATTGTTCCTGCTACTATCCCGCTTTGGCAGGTTGCTTTAGGTATTACCTTTGGTGTTGTTGTCGCAAAAGAGATTTTTGGTGGTACAGGTCGTAACTTCTTAAATCCTGCACTGGCAGGTCGTGCCTTCCTCTTCTTCGCCTATCCGACTAATATCTCCGGTGATGCGGTTTGGACTGCTGTTGACGGCTTCTCCGGCGCGACCCCGTTAAGCCTTGCTGCACAGGGTGGTTTGGATGCGGTTGCGCAATCCGGCTTGACCTGGATGGATGCTTTCCTTGGTCATATGCAGGGTAGTATCGGCGAAGTGTCTACGCTGGCGATTCTGATCGGTGGTGCATTTATTGTGATCACGGGAATCGCTTCATGGCGTATTATTGGCGGTGTGATGATCGGCATGATTGCTGTTGCCACACTGTTTAATGTTATTGGCAGTGATACCAATCAGATGTTCGCACTCCCTTGGTATTGGCATCTTGTAACCGGTGGTTTTGCCTTCGGTATGATATTTATGGCAACCGATCCCGTTTCAGCCTCCTTTACAGACAAAGGTAAATGGGCATACGGTATCCTG
>DATCZZ010000411.1:0-3149 GCA_036525635.1 Psychromonas sp.
GCTTTTGCCCATGCGGGTTTGTGCATCATTTTTAACTTCATTGATCATAATAATTCCCCTAATTTTTATTTATAAATTTTATTAGTCTTTTTCTATTATGGCGGCACAATGTTTAATTGTTGTGCCTTCACTTTCACCTAATACAACACGGCTTAAAGCACCTGGTTTATTCATATTAAATACGCGTATTGGCAAACTGTGATCACGTGCCAAGGTAAATGCCGCAAGATCCATTACCTGCAACTCTTTTTCCAATACTACTTGGTAATCAATTTCTGTATATAGTTTTGCATCAGGATTTTTAACTGGATCAGCATCATACACACCATCCACTTTGGTGCCTTTTAAAACGGCATCGGCTTCAATTTCAATACCACGTAAACACGCGGCAGAATCGGTAGTAAAAAATGGATTACCTGTCCCGGCAGAAAAAATCACCACTGTGCCTAATTTCAGGTATCTTATCGCTTCCGCCCAGTTGTAATCATCACAAACGCCATTTAAAGGAATTGCAGACATTAAACGGGAATTGACATGCGCACGCTGCAGTGCATCACGCATTGCCAGACCGTTCATGACCGTCGCCAGCATCCCCATGTGATCGCCTACCACCCGGTTCATACCGGCTTCGGCAAGACCTGCTCCACGGAAAATATTACCACCACCAATAACTAAACCGACCTGAACACCTGCCTCTACTAATGATTTAATTTCAAGCGCCATGCGATCCAGCACTTTAGGATCGATACCAAAGCCCTCTTCTCCAACCAAGGCTTCACCACTTAACTTTAATAGAATGCGACGATATGCAGATTTTGGATTTGTTCTCATATGATAGTTCCTTAATATAGACTTAATACCGATTGCGTTAATAAACTTTGTCATAATTTAGCAAAGTAATAGGTATCAATAATTAAACTTTTAAGCTAATACTAGACCAGATTCTAAATGTAAAAGAACCGCAGACATAGCTGCGGTTCCTGAAAGACAATAAACCGGGTTTATTGTTTAGAAAAGTTTATTACTTGGCAGTAGCGGCTAGTGTGGCAGCAACTTCAGCAGCAAAATCTTCTTCTTTTTTCTCAATACCTTCACCCACTTCCAGGCGGATAAATGATAAAACGTCAGCACCGGCATCTTTAAGAAGCTTAGCCACTTTGATTGATGGATCTTTAACAAAAGGTTGACCAGTCAAGCTTACTTCACCGGTAAATTTAGCCATACGGCCAGCAACCATTTTCTCAGCAATTTCAGCTGGTTTGCCACTATCGATAGCAATTTGTAGCTGAATCTCTTTCTCTTTCGCTACAACTTCTGCAGGCACATCTTCAGGTTTAACATACTGAGGAGATGCAGCTGCAACGTGCATTGCAAGATCTTTAGCAAGCTCAGCATCACCGCCTTGAAGTAGAGTAATAACACCGATTTTACCACTGTGTACGTATGCGCCAAGGTTTTCACCTTCAACGATTTGTAAACGACGCACAGAGATGTTTTCACCGATTTTAGCAACTAAAGTCGCACGAGCGTCTTCAACCGTTGTATCGTCGTATGCAGCAGCGCTTAATACTTCAACTGAATCAATTTTGTTTGCTAGTGCAATATCTGCCACTTTGTTGGCAAATGCCAGGAAGCTTTTATCCATTGCAACGAAGTCTGTTTCACAGTTAACTTCAGCAATAAGAGCAGTGTTACCCGCAGTTTTAGCTAAGATCACACCCTCAGCTGCAACACGGCCAGCTTTTTTAGCCGCTTTAATTGCACCAGACTTACGCATATTTTCAATTGCAAGCTCGATGTCACCATCAGCTTCAACTAATGCTTTTTTACAATCCATCATCCCCGCAGCGGTGCGGTCACGAAGTTCTTTAACTTGCTTAGCTGTAATAGCCATTGTCGAATTCCTATTTTTTCAATTAAAAAAGGGGGGCAATTGCCCCCCGATAATCAATCAGTGACTGATTAATAAGAGCTTTTAGCTTAGAAGCTGTGATTACTCAGTAACTTCTTCAACAAAACCGTCTTGTTCAGCCTGTACTAGCACATCTTGCTCACGACCTTCTTTAATAGTTGTCGCAGCAGCGTCTAGGTAAAGCTTGATAGCACGGATAGCATCATCATTACCAGGAACAACAAAATCAATGTTGTCTGGGCATGAGTTAGTATCAACAACAGCGATAACAGGAATACCCAGGTTATTCGCTTCTTTCACAGCAATGTGTTCGTGATCAGCATCGATTACGAAGATTACGTCAGGGATACCGCCCATGTTTTTGATACCACCAAGCGTTTTTTCAAGTTTCTCTAATTCACGAGAAAGCATTAAAGCTTCTTTTTTAGTTAACTTGTCAAAAGTACCGTCTTGGCTTTGAACTTCAAGGTCTTTCAAACGTTTGATCGATTGACGAACTGTTTTCCAGTTAGTCAACATACCACCTAACCAACGGTGATCAACGTAGAATTGATCACAGCTAATAGCTGCTTCTTTTACCGCTTCTGAAGCTGCACGTTTAGTACCAACAAATAAAACTTTACCTTTCTTAGCAGCTTTTTGCTCTAAGAAGTCAAGTGCTTTGTTGAACATTGGAACAGTTTTTTCAAGGTTGATGATATGAACTTTGTTACGTGCACCGAAAATGAAAGGTTTCATTTTTGGATTCCAGTAACGAGTTTGGTGACCGAAGTGAACGCCAGCTTGTAGCATATCGCGCATTGATACATTTGCCATTAGAATTTCCTCTTAAGGGGTTAGGCCTCCACACATCCCATACACTCGACCTGATCTTCAAATTATTTGAAAATAGGCACCCCGAGTGACGTGTCGATGCGTGTGTGTTATTTTTGAATACGCGCTTACATTTAATCAATCCACTTGTGAAAAAATAAACATCAAACTCGTATTAGTTAAATGAGATTTACAGCAATGAGTTGTGCAAATAATCTCGGTGCGCTTTATATCATAGAAAGCCTTTTAACTCAATAAACGAGCGCTAAAAATATTTCTGTACATGACGCATTGGAACTCGATTTTTAGCTGACAAGCGCTATTTTTATTGCCCGGAACTTATGCTTCCAGTATCCGAATTGAGATTGCTGTGGCTGATGTTCTGTTATCGACGCCTAACTTTTTGAATATTTGCTCTAAATGT
>DATCZZ010000412.1:0-8169 GCA_036525635.1 Psychromonas sp.
AAACCAATAAACCAATCAGTAAAACTTTTCTTCCCATGTTTGCCTCCAATAATGATCAACTCTCAGTAACCAATGAAGCCGCCTTCTGCAAAACGTCTATACCCGCTCCTGGCATGTGACCGTTTTCACTTAAATGGCGACGCCAAGCGCGCGCGCCCGGTACACCTTGAAACAATCCTAACATATGACGGGCAATATGATTTAAATATGCTCCATTGCTGAGCTGTTGTTCAATATAAGGGTACATTTTTTCTAATACATCAAAACGAGACAGGATAGCAGACTGTTCGCCAAACAAACGTTGATCAACCGTACTCAATAAATAGGGGTTTGCATAAACCTCTCTGCCAAGCATCACACCATCGACATGCTGGAGATGCGCTTCACATTCATCCAGGGTTTTAATACCGCCATTGATAGCAATAGTTAACTGCGGGAAATCTTTTTTCAGCTGATATACACGTTCATAATCAAGTGGCGGAACATCGCGGTTCTGTTTTGGGCTTAAACCACTTAACCAGGCTTTTCTCGCATGGACAATAAAAGTATTGCAGCCTTTGTCTGCAACTGTGCGCACAAAGTTACATAAAAACTCATAGGAATCAAAATCATCGATACCGATACGTGTTTTCACAGAAACAGGCAACCCGGTTGCATCCTGCATCGCTTTTACCGCGTCACCGACCAGTTCAGCCTCAGCCATTAAACAAGCGCCAAAACGTCCGTTCTGGACACGATCCGAGGGGCAACCCACATTCAAATTAATTTCGTCATAACCGCGTTCTTTAGCCGCCAATGCAGACTTGGCAAGATCGACGGCAGCAAAACCACCAAGCTGCAAACAAACGGGATGCTCGGCATCATCTTTTTGTAAATAATCACCCTTACCGTATAAAATGGCCCCGGTGGTAACCATCTCACTGTATAACAGAGTATTTTTACTCATAACCCGATGGAAATAGCGGCAGTGGCGATCCGTCCAATCGAGCATCGGTGCAATGGAGAAGCGGTTTGATGGGTAATTTTCTATTTTATTCATATTAATCAATATCTTATTATTTAAACATTATAATACTAGAGGTTGTTTTGTAATTTCTGCGTTGTTTTATTGGGCGATATCAAACACCCTATAATGCCCAGTATCAGGCCCCATGAGGAGTTTTATTTATATAAGATGGAATATAACATGAGCGCAGATCTTTTGAGAAAAGGTTCTACAAATTAAAGCAACTATTTCTGTTATAAAAAGGTAACAATAGCGCCTTTAAATTTTGATGCGCGATAACTCAAAAGTGCTTTCCGATATTGCATATAGTTCGATACTGCTTTCTTTAAACTCGCAAATTGTTAGATGCGGATCTGCCATAAAGCCACTCGCTTGATGGCCGCAGCCCGTATCTATAAATAATTGCTGGTATTTTAACAGCGGCTTAATTAAAGGTGTGTGCCCGGAAACAATAAAATCAATGCCCTCAACAACACTCTGATAGTTACTGCTAATACAATCTCTTCCCCAAATTAACTCATTACAGCTGTCTGCATTTAAATCCTCTTTATTGACAGGCCATTTCTTAAAGGGGTATTGGGCATGAATAACACCGACTCGACCCGCCGATGTAGTGACGCTTAAGGTCAGGCTGAAGTGCCTTTCGATAATCCCCTGTGCCCGCTTCCTTTCCTCGTCATCCAACTCTTCCCACCAGCCGCCACCGTTGAAATACCAATTCATTTTCATAGCGAAGTCGTTGTTCGCTGTATCTATTAAAAACTGCTCGTGGTTGCCCAAAACAGGCATAAACCAACTCTTTTCAGCAAGCTGAAGACACTTAAAAGGCGCCTCTCCGCGGTCAATAAGATCGCCAACGGAAAATAACCGATCAGCAGTAAAATCAAAGTTGATCTTATCCAGCGCCTGCATAAACAGAGCATATTTCCCGTGTATGTCCCCGACAAAAAAATCCCGCCCCTTGCTATTTTGAGAATAACAGCAGTGAACCGGCAAACTAAAACTGTCGATCATCTCCCCTCTCCTTACATTAACCAGCCTATGTAAATTGTTCTCCTATTATTTTAGTCAAAACTGAAATAAATAGATTCAATGCTAAACTCCCAGCCAGTCCAATGAAGAGGTAGTCACGTGTTTAAAGATGTGATGGCATTTACTGTTTTACAATCAACACAGAAATATGGCTGAGTATGTTAAGATAAGGTATTGTCCAAATAAAATCTGAGCATCGCGAGCAGCTTTATGCAAGAATCTCTTTTACAACGCGCTACCAATATCTGTAAGCAGAAACGAATTCGCTTTACAGCAATACGCCAGCGTGTCTTTCAACTTATGGTGGAGCAGGAAGGGGCAGTAAGCGCCTATGATTTGCTGGAGCAATTACAACAGCATGACGCAAATGCTAAACCACCGACTATCTACCGGGCTTTAGATTTTTTGCTGGAGCATCATTTTATTCATAGAATTGAGTCGTTGAATGCTTACCTGATGTGTGCTCATTTTGGTTGTGAGCACCCGATGCAGTTATTGATTTGTGATCGTTGCAAGAAAGTCATTGAACTGAGCGATCCTGTTATAGATGCTGCTTTTTCCCAACAGGCTAAACAGTCACATTTTCAAATAACCAATAAGGTCTTAGAAGCGCACGGAATTTGCCGTAACTGCCAATAAATTTAAATGCCTCACGTCCAACTCATACCGGCTTTATCTTCAGCACTTAATTTAAGATAAAAAAAACCCTCTTTACAAAAACTGTAAAGAGGGAAAACTAAGGAAATAACTATGAATTCAACTAATTCATAACATTAGTCCACAGTACTTAAATTAAGTTCATAAAATTTTTCATTAATTGCACTTTATTGATCAAATATTTTTTCCATTAATTTTTTCAAAAAAAAAACTCCTTACAAAAAATCTTCTCTTGTAAGGAGTGGAGAATATAAAACCAGGAATGGAAAACTAAATCAGATTATTGGTCAGCGGCAATTTAAAAAAGTTCCGCACGGCATAAATAAATATTAATTAATGCGCCTCATCCCAGTTATTCCCCGCCCCCACATCGGCAATCAGTGGAACATCCAAGTCAGCAGCCTGCGCCATAATGGTTTGAATCTCTTTGGCGTAAGACTCAACAAACTCCTCTTTAATACTAAAGACTAATTCATCATGTACCTGCATTAGCATCTGCACACTGCCTTCTGGCTGCCGTGCTATCCAAGCAGCCATATCGATCATCGCCTTTTTAATGATATCCGCTGCCGTGCCCTGCATTGGCGCATTAATCGCGGCACGTTCAGCTGCCTTTTTAAGCATTCCGTTACGGGATTTAATATTAGGCAGCTGCAAACGACGCCCTAAAATTGTTTCGACATAACCTTTTTCGTTGGCCAGAGCGCGTGCATCTTCCATATAGGCGAGCACGCCGGGATAGCGGTTAAAATATTTATCCATATACAACTGCGCTTCATTACGGCCAATATTTAACTGTTTAGCCAGACCAAATGCGCTCATACCGTAAATAAGTCCAAAGTTGATCGCTTTAGCGCTGCGCCTTTGCTCTACGGTTACTTCCTCCAAGGGCACAGAAAACACTTCAGAAGCCGTCGCTTTATGGATATCTTTGCCACTGGAAAAAGCCTCTAACAGGCCGCTGTCCTGGGAAAGGTGCGCCATAATACGCAGTTCAATTTGACTGTAATCGGCAGCCACGATTTTATAACCCGGAGGGGCGATGAAAGCCTGACGGATACGGCGACCTTCAGCACTGCGAATGGGAATATTCTGTAAATTCGGATCGCTTGAAGATAATCGACCAGTAACGGTGACGGCTTGATGATAGGAAGTATGCACTCGGCCGGTTTTTTCATTGACCATTTTGGGCAATTTATCCGTATAGGTTGATTTTAATTTACTTAGACCACGGTGTTCAATAATTAACTTTGGCAGAGGGTAAGTTAATGCTAACTCCTGCAATACCTCTTCGGCCGTTGATGGCGCACCCTTTGGTGTTTTCTTTAAAACGGGTAAATTAAGCTCGTCATAGAGAATCGCCTGCAGCTGTTTTGGTGAACTCAAATTAAACGGTTTACCAGCCTCTTGGTAGGCTAGTGTTTCAAGTTCTAATAGCCGCTGGGCAATTTCAGTGCTCTGTTTACCCAGTAACTGACTATCAATGGCAACGCCGCCGCGCTCGATATTTGAAAGAACGGTTAACAAAGGTAACTCAATATTGTTAAAAACAGACAATAAGGCAGGCTCTGCTGATAATTTTTTAAATAGATGCAGATGTAAACGCAGGGTGACATCCGCATCTTCAGCTGCGTATGGTGCAGCCTCTTTAATGCTGATTTGGTTAAAAGTCAGCTGATTTTTACCTTTACCTGCAATCTCTTCAAATGAGATACATTTATGACCGAGATATTTAAGTGCCAGGGTATCCATATCGTGTCGACCGGTGCTATCAAGCACATAAGACTCAAGCATAGTGTCGAACTTTATACCTCGTAATTCAATATCATGGTTAAGCAGTACGCTGCGGTCATATTTTAAATTTTGCCCGACCTTTTTAGCGGTATCACTCTCCAGCAATGGCTTAAGTTTTTCTAAGGTGGTTGTTAAATCCAGTTGTTTAGGGGCATCAATATAGTCATGAGCAAGCGGTAAATAGGCCGCTTCAATAATCGCATCCTCTTCACTGCCTGAATTTGTCTGCACAGCAAAGGAGAGACCAACGATTTTAGCCTGCATGTAATCCAGGCTGGTTGTTTCGGTATCAACAGCGAATAACTCGGCCTGCTCCAATTTATTGATCCACTGGGTTAATTGCCCCTGCGTATAAATTGTTTTATAACCACTACGGTCAATGCCGGCATGCGCCGTTTTCGTGCCGGGGTGATCCTTGCTTGCACTGCTCGAGGCTGGGGAGTGATTGTTAACCATAGTGCCGTTATCTAACAGTGCAGATAACCAACGTTTAAACTCTAATTTAGCAAATAGTTTTATCAATGCATCAGTATCAGGGGCGGTAGGTTTAAAATCTTCATAACTTTGAGATAATTCAACATCCGTCTTAATTGTTGCGAGCTGATAAGAAAGACGTGCCATCTGCTCATTATCCTGCATCTTTTTGGCCATGGTTTTACTACCACGAAAACCAAGAGACGCAAGTTTGTCCAGATTTTGGTAAATGTTATCCATCGAACCAAGCCCTTGCAACATGGCCAGTGCCGTTTTTTCGCCAACACCCGGTACCCCGGGAATATTATCAACCTTGTCCCCCATTAACCCGAGATAATCGATGATCAACTCAGGGGGAATACCAAACTTTTCATTTACCCCTTGCACATCAAGCACACTACCCGTCATCGTATTGATTAGTAAAGTATTAGCATCCACTAACTGTGCCATATCTTTATCACCTGTACTGATCAAGCTGCTAATGCCCTGCGCACTTGCCTGCCGGGATAGCGTGCCAATAACGTCATCGGCTTCAACACCGGGAACGCTTAAAATGGGTAAGCCCATTGCAGCAATAACATCATGCAGAGGGGCAATTTGACTGCGCAGATCATCCGGCATACTTGGACGTTGAGATTTGTATTCATTATAAAGTTCATCGCGGAAGGTTTTTCCCTTAGCATCAAAAACCACCACTATATGGCTGGGGTTAAATTGCTTTAATAAACTTTGCAGCATATTGACCACACCATAAACTGCACCTGTTGGCTCGCCTGCAGAGTTCGTTAGATGAGGGGGAGCGTAAAAAGCGCGATAAAGGTATGAAGAGCCATCAACAAGAATGAAAGGATTTTCCGGAATAGTCGCCATCTGATTGCTACCAATGTGAGAGAAAAATAGGTTCTGATTATACCTATCCCCTAGCGACTTGGAAGTGCGGGTATCAGTAACAGGAAAAGAAATAGCAGATCTCTTGGCAACGGGTCTGTTAATAGCTTAATCAATGCGCATTCTGATTGTTAACAATTATTGCAACGGACTTTCATTGTTAATAAATATTAAGAATAACAAGGGAGAGTCCGCTGATTATTTTTTATTCACAACGATAATAGCTACCATAAAATGTAAGTGCTCATTCACTTTCGACGCAGAAGCACCTGTGGATAACTCTGTTAGTTCTTTTTAATAAACTTTTTACCCCGTGATAGCAATAAAATAAAACACTTTAGTTTTCAATATGTTAAGTAAATTTAACAACAAAAAAATGCACATAAAGAATTTATCAATATGTGCATAACAAAACTGAAGATCCTGCATTTTAAATGCGCCAGGTCACTTTATATGGTTCTTAACCGGATTCGCATACATTTTTAAGACTATTTCTTGCAGCTCTGGTTTGATCCCTTCCAGGCGGGCTTTAAAGCGGTCTTTATCCGCCGTAGCAATAGACAGTAAATCTTCTTTTGCCGCAATCAAGTTAGAAGGGTGTAAATGGTAATTGCGATAAATCTGGCGATCAATCTCTTGCGCGACCATCTCCGCGTCACTGAATTCACCCTCCAGGGGCTGACCGAACGCGACATGAACCCGTCCCTTTTGCCCGGTAATGCCTCGGACAATACTTTCAATATCTTCGAATTGGGATTTTTTATACTCACCAAATTTCGCCTTGTCATATAACTCCTGCGCTTTTTGCTGATCACAAGGGTCAAATTCGTAAGAGACGGCGACAGGTACAATATTCAGTGACTTAATATAATCCGGGAAGCTTATTTTTTTCTTTTTACCATTGACGTAAAACATTTTAATAATTGCCGGCTCTGTTTTATCAAAACCGTCTTTTGCCCGGCCCTCTTTTTGCGCAATCCAGATATTACTTTCGTCCTGCAAAGAGGTAAAAATATAATCGGATAGGTGCGCCAACGATTTCATCATTTCACGCACTCCCGATACGGAGCGCCGCACAATAAAACTTTTGTTCATACGCATCAAATCGGACACGTAAGGTTTACTTAAGAGATTATCACCAATAGCAATACGCACGGTTTTAAAGTTTTCAGAATATAACGCCCAATTTACAAAGGCGGGATCCATTGCAATATCTCTATGATTTGATACAAAAAGATAATTTTTCTTGGGATCAAGTTTATCAAGACCTGAATAGGTGAAGCCGGTTGTGGTAGATGCGATCATGTGTTCCATGTAACCGCCAACAACCCTTTGCATCTCATCAATACTATTGATAGAGCCCCATTTATATAAAAAATAACGACGGAGTAAGGGTTTTAATATAAAACCTGTGAATTTAGCGATTTTAGAAAAACGGAAGCTGATAATTGCACTAATAAACTCATCATTTCTGATAACGCGTTGAATTGCAGGTTGAATTTCATCATCATTATAAGCGCGGATATCACTAAATTTATCTACTGCGTTGGGCATTTTCATACTCTCTATAAAATTGAAGCCGCATTTTACCCTCTTTTAAAAGCTTCAGCGAGTTTAATTAAACAATATGCCCAAACTACCTGAAGATGCAGGAGCTAAATTGGATGGGGAGGCTGTATCTCAATAAGAGGAGCTACAGCAAATATCAGGAAGTGACAATAGAGCAAGCGGGGAAATCACATAAATGCAAATGCATCTCCATAAATATGATCAACTAACGCGCCCTGTTTTACAAAGTCCTCACGGGCAATTTTCGCCATCTCAAATCGGCCGACAACATAAATATCAAAACTGCTCAAATCTGCAAACTCATCTAGAACCGCCTGATGCACATACCCCTGATGACCTTGCCACTCGGCTTCAGGCAACTCAATCACCGGATGAAAGTGAATGTTTTTATGCTCTTTTGCCCAGGTTGAAGCTTCATCTTCAAAGTAAAAATGCGAGTACTCCTTCACTCCCCAGTACAGATAAACCCTGTTTTCCAATTGCAGGTTGACAATTTGTTCAAGCAGAGATTTGACATATGAGAAGCCGGTCCCCCCTGCTACCAAGATAATCGGACGGTTTGAGTCCTCCCGTAAATAAGCTGTGCCATTACCGATTTCCGCATCAACCTGACCTTCACTTTGCATCTTTTCAATAACCTGCATGGCATAACTATTTTCAGGTGTTGCCCCTATATGCAGTTCAATGTGATTGCCTGTTGGAGCATTGGCCATTGAGAAATGGCGTTTATCACCTTCGCCCATCACAAT
>DATCZZ010000413.1:0-2267 GCA_036525635.1 Psychromonas sp.
ATCATCATACTGCTGCGCATTGATCACCGTGCCGGCACCAACCATAGCATCAGGCATAGCTTGTGCAATAACACGGATAGCATCCAATGCGGCATCTGTTCGTAATGTAATTTCAAACACTGTTATTCCGCCTGCTGCCAGGGCTTTTGCCATGGGCAGCGCATCGCCAACATCTTTAATTACCATGACAGGGACGACAGGCGAAGCGGCAAATACAGCTTTAGGGGAAATACTCCAATTCATAAAAAATCCTCTTGTTATTAGGGGCTGCTGACTTTTCGCGTGCATTTTTGTTGCGAAAAACAGTCCCTAATGTTCTTGATAACAGCTCACTGATTAAAAATAGTAGCGCCTAACTCCGCGCTGGAGATTGACTGGCGAAATAGAGTAAACAGTTCGCGGCCGGCACCCACCTGCAGATCTGATAGGTCGGGGTGTATTGGCTGACGTTCACTGAGATCAGCCTGTACTGAAATGCTGCCATTATTGGCATCTAAACAGATAATGTCGCCATCTTGAATTTTACTGAGAGGCCCATTATGTAAAGCCTCCGGGGTCATATGGATAGCGGCGGGAACTTTCCCTGAAGCGCCTGATAAACGCCCGTCGGTTAGCAGGGCGACTTGAAAACCAGCTTTCATGACATTGCCTAATATTGGCATTAGCTTATGCAGCTCAGGCATGCCATTAGCGGCAGGTCCGTTGTATCGAACCACTACGATAACATCCCGGTTTAACTGCCCTGCATGGTAAGCTTTTTCCACATCATGTTGTGATTCAAATACCATGGCAGGCGCCTCAATAAAACGATTTTCCGTGGCAACCGCACTTATTTTTATCATTGCTCTGCCGAGATTACCGGTAAGCAATTTTAACCCCCCTTTTTCACTAAATGCCTGCTGCGGAGCAGCAATCACCTGCGGATCCAGTGAATCACCTGCTGCGACGTAAGTCAGTTGATTCTCCACTAAGCACGGACTTTTTAAATAATCATGCATATCGCCATAGATAGGTTGGGCATCCATATTCAATAATCCGCGCTCAAACAGCTGCTTCATCAATGCGGGTACGCCTCCCGCAGCTTGAAACGCATTAATATCAGCAGGGCCATTGGGATACAGGCGGGTTAATAAAGGCACCACATCGGAGAGCTGCTCAAAGTCATCCCATGTCACCAGCAGACCCGCCGCCTGGGCAATGGCAATCATATGCATAGTATGATTAGTGCTACCGCCGGATGCTAAAAGTGCCACTAACCCGTTAACAATGGATCTTTCATCAATCACTTCAGCAATAGGCCGATAATCTCGACACCCGTGAGTAATTTTAGCCATATGCGCGGCGATAAAATCGGTAAGAGCGTGCCGCTCCGCTGAACTTGGTGCCAAAAATGCGGAGCCAGGCAACATCAAGCCCATCGCTTCAAAAACCAACTGATTGGTATTGGCAGTGCCATAAAAGGTACAAGTACCGGGCGCATGGTAGGCTTGATTCTCCATCTCTTGCAGGGCTTTTTTATCGACATCACCGGCAACATATTGTTGTCGTACTTTGACTTTTTGATCATTGCTGATACCGGTTGGCATCGGCCCGGAAGGAACAAAAGCGGCTGGCAAGTGACCAAATGCCAATGCGCCCATAATTTGTCCAGGAGCAATTTTGTCACAGACTCCCAGTAATAACGTGGCATCAAAAGTATTATGACTTAAGGCAATAGCAGTAGATTGGGCAATCAAATCCCGTGAAAACAGTGATAAATCCATCCCCGTTTGTCCCTGCGTAATCCCATCGCACATAGCAGGAACGCCGCCGGCTACCTGCGCGCTGTGACCGATCTTTTGCAATGCCCGTTTGATTTGCTCCGGATAGGTTTGATAGGGCTGGTGAGCGCTTACCATATCGTTATATGCGCTGATAATCGCCACATTCACGCGGGTAAAATCGAGAATCGTCGATTTTTGTTGCACAGAACAGGCGGCAACGGTATGTGCTAAATTACCACAGGCGAGGGTTGCCCTCTCCCTGCCTTGCTCAGCTTGTTGCTGCATGCGCGACAGGTATCTATGGCGAGTATCAGCACTACGCAGTGCGATATTCTCGGTGACTTGTTTAATCATCTTGTTCATACAATATATTCCTTTATTGCGTCGCCGCGACACAACGCTGCACAACCTCTTCAAAGCTGCCTTTAATATCAATATTGATTACATTGGTTTCATCTTGCTGCGGAATTTCTAACGTATCAAACTGGCTTTGCAGTAATGCAA
>DATCZZ010000414.1:0-2082 GCA_036525635.1 Psychromonas sp.
CAAACATTTTGTAACCTGCCAGTTGCAGCTTATAGGTTAAGTTTTTTACAAATTCAATCTCTTCCAGTGACCTAAACAAACCGGGGAGTTTTTCTAATTTTTGATTAAGCACCAAATCAGCTTGTTGTACACGTCCATCTACCGTAATTTTTTTAAGGTGTTTCCTTAATAAGCGGGTGTTGGTCTTTTGCGGACTGTAAACGGAGACAAACAGTGTTTGGAATAAAAAAATCACCGTGGCAAAGATTAAGATCAAAAACCAAATTTCATTTGTCATATTGCCTCCTAAAAATTTGCGATATTAAAATCGATCCCATATACAGAATTTGGTAAATCGATACCTTTTAACTTAAGTTGTTTATTAAAGTTAGGGATTACGCCAGTCGCTTTATAACAACCTTTAACATTGCCATCGGCATCTCTACCGCTTCTTTCAAATTTAAAAATTTCAGACATGGTAATAATGTCACCTTCCATGCCATTAATTTCCTGCACACTAGTTATCCGACGGCAACCATCTTCGTGACGTTGCAATTGAATAACAACATTGATCGCTGATGCAATTTGCGCACGAATGTTTTTAACGGGCATATCAAAACCGGCCATACACACCATATTCTCCATTCGGCCTAATGCATCTCTCGGATTATTAGCATGCAGTGTGGTTAAAGAGCCTTCATGACCGGTATTCATTGCAGCCAACATATCGATCGCCTCTGAGCCCCTTACCTCACCGATAACAATTCTATCGGGGCGCATACGCAGGCTGTTTTTGACTAAATCACGTTGCAGCACCTCACCTTTTCCTTCGATATTAGCGATACGGGTTTCAAGCCGCACGGTATGGGGCTGCTGAAGTTGCAGCTCGGCAGAGTCTTCAATGGTAATAATACGTTCATTATCAGGAATATAACCGGATAAAATGTTCAATAGTGTGGTTTTACCACTACCGGTACCACCGGATATCAGCACATTTAATTTTCCCAGAATAATGGCCTGGATAAACAGCCCCATCTCTTTACTCATTGATCCATAGGCAATGAGTTGTTCAGCAGTTAATTTGTCTACCGCAAAACGACGAATAGATAAACAAGGGCCATCTAAAGCCAAGGGAGGGATAATGGCATTAATACGCGAACCATCCTGCAGGCGGGCATCTACCATAGGTGATGATTCGTCTATTCTACGACCAACACGGGAGACAATGCGGTCAATAATATTAAGCAGGTGGCGATTGTCATAAAAAGTCACAGGCACTTTTTCTAATTTACCAAAGCGTTCAACGAATATATTGTCAAAATTATTCACCAGAATATCGGAAATAGTCGCATCCGCTAATAAAGTCTCTAATGGACCCAACCCCAATACCTCGTCAATTATGAGCTTGATGATTTTTTGCCTGGAAAGCAGATTTAACGGTCTGGATACGTCGTTCAGTAACTGCTGGCAAATTTCAGTAATCTGAGCCCTGGCATTTTTATCATCAAGAGTTTCCAGCACGGACAAATCAAGCATTTTCAATAGCTTTGCAAAGGTTTCCTGCTTAATCTGCAACTCTTGCTGAGTGATTACAGCATATGATGATTGATCTTTTTTTTCTTTTAAATGTTCCATCATTTACTCCTTGTTAGCATTGAACGAAAAACGAGACCAAAATCCAGTGGAACCTGCGCTATTTTTAAGCGAAATGGGGATTAAATCAGATACTATTTTTTCAATATCACTCTTTATTTTTTTTGAATTGCCAGCCTGCTGTATCGACTTACCCAAATCTGTGCAGGCACTGGCAAGCTCGTAATTATTGTGAATAATAAATGCAGAGCCGATACCCACCGCTTTTTTTATCTCCTCAATACTAATGCTGCTATGTTTACTTGAAAATCGATTAACTATTAAATGAATTCGCTCAGGTTGTATGCCCATGCGGATTTTCATTTGCGAAACCAGCTCTTTCGCTTCGCGAATACTGACAATATTTTGTTGTACAACAACTAAAATAAGATCTGAAATGTCAATAACCGGCAGACTATGGACGTCCAATCCTCGTGAGAGATCCGCAATAACCAACTGATAAGTAGTACG
>DATCZZ010000415.1:0-2558 GCA_036525635.1 Psychromonas sp.
GTTTTATCCGCTGTTGTATTTAAATAATAACCGCTAAAGCTGAAATCACTGCTTGGCCATCCTGGCTCTCCGCAGCCGTTGAATTCACCCCATGGGCTGTCAACTTTGGTGGTATAACCCCAGTACTCTTTCATGTTCAAATTGTAACAATGGCCGGGGCGAATCATTAGGGTCAGACGTTCTCCCTTTTCATTTGTCGTTTGTATCTGGTTTATTTGCGTTGTTTTAAAATTTGCATCTTGAAGATCTAAAACGCGGTTGCTGCCTTTGGCGGCAAAAAAGAGTTTATTTTCATTTACAGTTAAGCGCCAATATGGAGCTTCACCCTTTCCTTTAAATAGAAAGTTGGTGGTAGGTTTCGCACATTGCAGGGAGGTTTTGGCGAGCGCCATATGGTGAACTCTGTCGATGCGCATCAGCGCGTCCGATTGCGGATCTCTTATATCGGGAAATGTTATTTCACCGGCAAATTCGATATACACAGGGGTGAATTTTGTTGCTGTGATTTGCTCATAAATATTGCTTAACCCCGTAGCCACTTTAACAGGGAATTCTTGATCGTCACCGCAGGCCTGGAAATAGCCTTTACCGTCACCGAAGCGAAATTGTCCCCTGAAATTGACCTCTAATATCTTTGCGAAATCCTCCTTGATAACGGGGATTGTTTCTGACGCACTGGGAGGTGGCGGAGTAGGAGAAACACAAGCCGCATTAAAAAAGAGTGAAGTGCTTAATAATAAAAAACTTGATAGACGCATAAAAACCCCCAGTTCAACCATCAGTGTCGGCGAAGAGAATATAAATTTGCACAAGTATAACAGTGCGCTGCCTTATTTTACTAATTAGAGGATTTAATCTAATTATTATTTCTAATCCGGAGATCAGTACCCAAGCCACTTGAAGATACACCTTCAAGTGGCTTGGGTAGATAACTGCGAAAGATGAACAGGCCCTAATAATCGATCTATTTTCAGGCTGTCAATCTTGCACGTTGTGCAGATGAAGTATGCGATATTGAGAGCGTTTTTATTTTATATTGGCGCTGCTTAGTGCGCTAAATATCTATCCATCATCACCGCCACGCCATGCTCTTGGGATGAAAGTGTTTTTTCGACATTCGGTAATGCATCTTGCAGTGAGCGTTGAGCATTCGCCATTAATACAGGTTTAGCAACCACGCTTAACATTTCAATATCATTCATGCCATCTCCAAAGGCAATCGCATCACAAGCTTGCAGGCCTTTGCTTTTTAAGACAGCTTTAACCGCTTCGCCTTTATTGGTGTTGGCGCACATCACCTCCAGACATTTTGTTAAAGAGAAAGTGAGGTTGATTCTATCACCGTAACGTGCAGCCAATAATTCATAAACGGGTTGTAATAATTCAGCCTCAGCATAGAAAAACATCTTAATCGTATTGCTCTTATCAAGCCCCCCAGATCGCTTTTAATGCAATCAAATCCGGCATCTAATCCCATCCCGTCAAGCTCTGCTAGAAGATAATTAGCATACCAGTTTTGATCTGTGAACAAGTTGATTTGCACCTCGTCAGCGAATTGCATATTACAAATATCTTCGGCTATATCACCCGACAGATTCTGCTGGTGGATGATCTGGCCCGAGCAGGGTGCCGTCGAGATCTGAAATAGCTATTTTGTACATGTCAGTTTACCTTGCTGTGACTCTGCTAAAAATTCAAGAGCCGCATTTAAAGCGGCTAGCCGGTAGAGGTCTTTTTCTAAATAGAGCTCATGTCTTGCCCCGGCTACTGTTAAAAAGCGTTTCGTTTTACACTTTGTTAAATTTTCAAAAAATTGCTTTTGTCCCTCTGCCGTCACTACCGTATCTGCTCCGGCCTGTAATAACAGCACGGGAATGCTTATTTTATCAGCGTTATCTATCGCTTGCTGAGTAGCGCTAATGCTTTCAGCGACCCAGCGCATGCTTGCATCACCAAGTTGTGTTTCCGGAAAGCGCTCAAAAGTATTTTGCGATGAATTAAAACGCAGTTCACTCGCCGTCAACTCATTATCGGCGAAGATTTTGCGCTTATATTCGCCCCCACCAAAAATATAACAGGCCTGCTCACTAAACCAGCTGCACAGCGTCGCGCCACTATAGGTTAATATCTTAGCAATACTGCTCGGTATACTGCCTAAATTGATCGACAGCATGGGACTAAACAGTATGCTTGCCTGGAAGGGATGGTTATATTGCTGCAGGTACAATGCACTTATTGTTCCGCCCATTGAGTGCGCCAGCAGATAATTATGCTGGTAATTGCTGGGCAAATCTAAAGAGGTAACGTAACGGTTAAGGTCATCGGCATAATCCTGGAAATGTTCGACATGCCCGAGGTATTGATTCCCTCCCAGGTGGTCGGAGAATCCCTGGCCTCTATGGTCAATTAAGTACAAATCATAACCCTGCCGGTTGAGATCATAAGCAAGCTCCTTGTACTTTAATACACTTTCATTGCGGCCTTGGCTGATCACAATTGCGTTAGCATTTCCTGTTCTGATGCTGATCGTATGGATTTTTTATCAGCAACACCTAAAA
>DATCZZ010000416.1:0-3618 GCA_036525635.1 Psychromonas sp.
GATCACCTCGGCGATGGAAGATGACGCATTAGCAAGTATTTACCTTTCCGATCTGAAAGGGGATCAGGCAGAAGCTACTGCAGAGTTACTAAACATACTGCTGCAACCTGCGTTTTACGATCAAATTCGCACCCAGGAGCAGTTAAGCTATTCGCCCTTTACGGCGAGTTTTCCTGTCGATGAGAGTGTCGCTGTCGGACTTTTCACGCAAAGCCCGGCGGCCAGTAATGCCCAGCTATATGCCCGTTTTGCTGCTTTTCTAAAAGGTTTTCATAAGCAGTTAGAGAGCACCACAGAGCAAGAGTTTGCTGCCATTAAAAAGGCGCATATTGCCAATTACCTGGCAAAACCGACTTCGCTTGCTGATGAGTTTTCTTACCTGAACAATCAGTGGTTAAGCCTGAAGGCGGAAATTGATAACAAACAGGATTATATAGAGAGCTTGTTTGCCGTCTCCTTAACCGACATTAAGCAATTTTTTCAGAATATATTTACCAATGGAAGAAATGCGCAGCCCATTTTTATTCAAGTGCAGGGCACAAAATTCATTAAGGAAGCGCCGCTGCACCTTGAAAATGAAGTGACCATTGCAAATATCGACACGCTGCCCAAGCATTAACAATAACAGCTTCGGCTGCATAACTTAACGTGACCTGTATTCACTTTGCTTTTATACCCAAATTATTTGAAGATGCAGGAATCAGCAAGACGATAAATGATGATATTCTAGGCAGAAGGCTGATGATCTAGTTATTCTAAATCAAAGCCTTCTAACAACGAAGAGCATCGTTTATCGCCTTGCCTTTCGGGAGATTCGCCCGAAAGCTAGCTCTGCGTTGCAACATTTGAAAAAGGAATAACCATTCTCATCATGTTACGCCTTGTTCTAGCATCCGGGCGAAACTCTGAATCTTCATCTTCAAGCAGTTTGGGTATATAATAAGCCTTCATTTTTTTAGAAGGCTTGTTAACTTATGCGTCCTAGTAATCGTACCCCAGAGCAAAACCGCGAAATCAAAATCACCCGTCACTACACTGACTATGCAGAAGGATCAGTGTTAATTGAAATGGGTAATACCAAAGTGCTTTGTAACGCGTCTGTTTCAGATTCTGTACCGGGATTTTTGAAAGGCAAGGGTAAAGGCTGGGTGACCGCTGAATATGCCATGCTGCCGCGTGCGACACATACCCGTAATATGCGTGAAGCAGCCAAAGGTAAACAAGGCGGTCGCACCCTGGAGATCCAGCGTCTGATTGCGCGTTCATTACGCGCTGCTGTGGATCTTAATGCATTAGGTGAAAATATGATCACCGTGGATTGTGACGTGATTCAGGCTGATGGCGGCACACGTACCGCGTCAATTACAGGTGCATGTATTGCATTAGCCGATGCGCTTAACTGGATGGTAAACGCCGGTAAACTGAAAAAAAGTCCACTTAAGCAGATGGTTGCTGCGGTTTCTGTCGGTATCTATAACGACACTCCAGTTTGTGATTTGGATTATGCAGAGGATTCCAATGCCGAAACAGACATGAACGTTGTGATGACGGAAAATGGTGGGCTGATTGAGATTCAGGCAACGGCAGAAGATGGGGCATTCAGCCACGAGGAGCTGCTCGCCATGCTGAGTCTTGCCAAAGGCGGTATCGAGGAACTGATCCATGAACAAAAAAAAGCACTAACAGCGGAATAAAGACATGAAAGATTATCAAAAAGAATTTATTGAATTTGCACTGGAAAAACAAGTTTTAAAGTTCGGCCAATTTACCCTGAAGTCAGGTCGCACCAGCCCCTATTTTTTTAATGCCGGGTTGTTTAATACCGGGCGTGACTTGGCGCGCTTAGGGCGCTTTTATGCGGCAGCTTTAATGGACTCCGGGATTGATTATGATCTGCTCTTCGGCCCAGCCTACAAAGGCATTCCCATCGCCACAACGACGGCCGTTGCACTGTCTAATGACTATGATTTAGATATACCTTACTGCTTTAACCGTAAGGAAGCCAAAACACATGGCGAAGGTGGCAGCCTGGTCGGATCCGAGCTTAAGGGCAAAATCATGCTGGTGGATGATGTGATCACTGCAGGTACGGCTATTCGTGAATCAATGGACATTATTCAAGCCCATCATGCGCAATTAGCGGGAGTTTTAATTGCGCTGGATCGCCAGGAAAAAGGCAAAGCTGAACTTTCTGCTATTCAGGAAGTAGAGCGAGACTACAATGCTAAAGTCATTTCAATTGTGCAGTTGAGTGATCTGGTGACCTATTTGGAAGGGCAGGCAAACATGCAGGAGCATCTTGCTGCAGTAAAAGCCTACCGCGAGCAGTACGGTATCTGATACCTTTTCTGCCATCTTATACGCGATTAAGCAACAGCGCTAAAACCGCTGCTCATTAACAATGAGCAGCGGTTTTTGTTTTTTGACTATATTGATATTTCGGGATTTTTGCCTGAAAGGTGCTGCAGTTAAATTGGCAAGTGAAGCAATTATACTTGCATTGTTGATTGCGCACAGCCTATGCTGTGACTGTTAACCTCGCCGCATTAAAGCTAATGGAGCTAAAAATGAAAATTCTTATTACCGGTGGAATGGGCTATATAGGCAGTCATACCTGTCTTCAGCTGATGGCTGCGGGCATGACGCCGATTATTCTGGATAACCTGTCAAATAGCAGTGAAATAGTCCTGGCCCGTATTCAGGCATTGACCGGTCAGAGACCGATTTTTTATAAAGGTGATGTGCGCGATAAAAGCATCTTAGAAAAAATATTCACAGAGCATGAAATCGCCTCTGTTATTCACTTTGCCGGTTTAAAAGCGGTTGGAGAGTCAGTCGCTAAACCACTTGAGTATTATGATAATAACGTGCATGGCTCATTGCTGTTAGCTGAGGTAATGAAAAAAGCGGGGGTTAAAAGCCTGTTATTTAGCTCTTCAGCAACAGTCTACGGGGATCCGCAGGCGATCCCTATTACAGAATCTACGCCGACGGGCGCGACGACTAACCCTTATGGCCGCAGTAAATATATAGTTGAAGAGTGTTTACGTGATCTGCAGGCAGCAGAGCCGCAATTAAGTATTACGCTATTGCGTTACTTCAACCCGGTTGGCGCGCATATCTCCGGCACTATGGGTGAAGACCCGCAGGGTATTCCAAACAATCTGATGCCCTTCATTGCGCAGGTTGCAGTGGGACGGCGTGAAAAATTATCGGTATTCGGCGATGATTACGCTACCCCCGACGGCACTGGCGTGCGTGATTATATTCATGTTATGGATCTGGCTGATGGCCATGTTGCCGCACTTAAAGCGGTTGGATCAAAAGCCGGTTTGCATATCTATAATCTTGGTACAGGCCAAGGCAGCAGTGTATTGGAGATGGTTGACGCATTTGCCAAAGCGAGTGGTAAAGAGATCCCTTACAGCATTTCACCCCGTCGCCCCGGCGATATTGCCGAATGTTGGGCTGATCCATCGAAAGCCAATAAAGAACTGAACTGGCACGCAAGCAGAACGCTTAAAGAGATGGCTGAAGATTCCTGGCGCTGGCAGTCACAAAATCCTAAGGGTTATGCGAGCGAATAAGCCAGGAAAAAAGATAGATTGTAATAAGGCT
>DATCZZ010000417.1:0-6452 GCA_036525635.1 Psychromonas sp.
ATCGCCATCAAAGGCAATACCAAAATCAGCTTTTTCTTTAACAACACGCTCAGAAACTGCCCGCATGCTGGTCGCACCACAGTTTAAGTTAATATTCAGACCGTTTGGTTCAACGCCCATCGCGACTACATCTGCGCCAAGCTCACTGATAACTGCAGGCGCAATATGATAAGTTGCGCCATTGGCACAATCAACAACCACTTTTAAACCATTTAAGTCATATTTTGAAGGAAATGTACTTTTACAAAACTCAATATATCGCCCTGCAGCGTCATCAATTCGGTATGCTTTACCCAGTTCACTTGAATCCACACACTTTAATTCTTTATCGATTTCAGCTTCGATTTCAAGTTCAATCTCTTCGGACAATTTTGTACCTTGATCAGAAAAAAACTTAATACCGTTATCATAAAATGGATTGTGCGAAGCACTGATAACAATCCCGGCTGTGGCACGAAAAGTACGCGTTAAATAGGCAACAGCAGGAGTAGGCATCGGCCCCATTAATGCAGGACGCAGCCCGGCAGCAGCCAGGCCTGCTTGTAATGCAGCTTCAAGCATATAACCTGAAATTCTTGGATCTTTACCTATTAAAACTTTTTTTGAACCCGTTTTAGATAAAACCCGTCCCGCAGCCCAGCCTAGTTTTAAAGCGAACTCCGGGGTAATCAAAGAGGAGCCCACTTTGCCTCGCACGCCATCAGTACCAAAATATTTTTTTTTCATGGTTTTCCATCTACTTATAAAGTTTATTTTTAAAAAGTGTTTACTGTCTGTAAGACCTTGATGACATCTATTGTTTGTTCAACGTCATGCACACGAACGATTTGTGAACCTTAATGCTGCGCACTGTTTAAACATTTTTCAGCCTGCTTAAGGCATTATTAAGGCATTATATAGCCCGCCATCGGAAAAAGAATCAGGCATTACATTTAAAATCCACATTACTTTGCGCGATCTCAAGCCGAGCGTTTTATTACCACTGATTAATTGTATATCTATCATACTAATAAAAAAACCTAAGCAAGCTTAGGTTTTTTTTTGATTAAAAATATCAATACTCTTAATTATTCTTTATCTGTTTTATCTTCTGAAGATTTTTCAGCTTGTTCCGCAGGTATTTCTTGTTTAATCGCTTCCTCAGAAATTGATGTTTCAGTGTCCACAGGGTCAGCAACTACTTTAAAAGAATCACCTTCAGCAACAGCCTGTTCGGCTTCTTCTGTCCAATCAGATGGCGGACGAACTTCAATGCGCGCCATCAGATCGTCAATCTGATCCGTATCAAGCGTTTCATATTTCATTAATGCGTTTTTCATTGCATGCAATATGTCGATATTGTCCGTTAAGATTTTTTCCGCGCGCTGGTAATTTTTCTCAATAAGGGCTTTAACTTCATCATCGATAATTTTGCCCGTTTCGTGAGAAACAACATTGGAGCGTAAAGTATTCTGATCTGCAGTTAATAAAATTGGCCCCAGTTTCTCTGAAAATCCCCATTCAGTTACCATTGCCCGGGCAATAGCAGAAGCTTGTTTTATATCTTGTGATGCCCCGGTTGAAACATAATCTGCACCGTAAATGAGCTCTTCAGCGATACGTCCACCGTAGGCGACGGAAATACTGCTTTCAAGTTCGGTACGATTTTGGCTGATTTGATCACCTTCCGGTAGAAATTGGGTTACCCCTAATGCACGGCCGCGAGGAATGATCGTCACTTTGTGAATAGGGCTGTGCTGCGGTACGATTTTAGCGACAATAGCATGACCAGCTTCATGATAAGCTGTTGATTCTTTGTCTTTTTCCGTCATCACTAAACTGCGGCGTTCCGCACCCATCAATATCTTGTCACGCGCTTGTTCGAAGTCATCTTTGCCTACGGTACGCTTGTTACCGCGCGCCGCAAACAACGCTGCTTCATTGACTAGATTGGCCAGATCCGCACCAGAAAATCCCGGTGTACCACGCGCTAAAATATTTGCTTTAACATCATCCGCCACAGGTATTTTACGCAAATGAACATTTAAAATCTGCTCACGACCACGCACATCAGGCAGAGAAACAACAACTTGTCGGTCGAAACGCCCTGGACGTAATAAAGCCGCATCAAGTACATCAGGCCGGTTTGTTGCTGCGATAACAATAACACCTTCATTGCCTTCGAAACCGTCCATTTCCACTAACAACTGGTTTAAAGTTTGTTCGCGCTCATCATTACCACCGCCCATGCCTGCGCCACGCTGGCGGCCTACGGCATCAATCTCATCGATAAAAATGATACAAGGAGAAGATTTTTTGGCCTGCTCGAACATGTCTCGCACACGGGAGGCGCCGACACCAACAAACATCTCCACAAAATCAGAACCCGAAATTGAGAAAAACGGTACTTTTGCTTCGCCGGCAATCGCTTTTGCAAGCAGGGTTTTACCCGTACCTGGAGGCCCGACCAGTAAAACCCCCGTCGGAATACGACCACCTAATTTTTGGAATTTTGTAGAATCTTTTAAGTAGTCAACTAACTCTTTAACATCTTCTTTAGCTTCATCACACCCGGCTACATCGGCAAATGTTGTTTTGATTTGGTCTTCGCCCATTAATTTGGCTTTACTTTTACCAAATGACATTGCCCCGCCCTTGCCACCGCCCTGCATATTCCGCATAAAGAAAACCCAGACGCCGATCAATAACAACATCGGGAACCAGGAAACAAAAATAGATGCCAGGAAACTTGTCTCTTCGGGTGGAGTACCTTCAACACGCACATTGTGTTTGATTAAATCATTTATAAGATCCTGATCAGGTGCCGGAATATAAGTCACAAAAGGGGTTTGATTATTTTTAAGCCCTCTGACCACTTCTCCATCAATTTGAACTTGCTGGATTTGCCCCTGACTAACTTCCTTCACGAAAGTCGTGTAGTCCATTTGAGACTGTTTTGCATCTCCTTTTCCAAAGCCCTGGAAAAGAGACATCAATACTACTGCGATGACTAACCACAATATCAGGTTTTTTGCCATATCGTTCAAGATGTAAACCTCTTGTTAATTAATTGAAATATAATAATAGATTACTACAGTTTAAAAAGCGTCGCTACTAAATATAGCTAGCGGATAACCTTAGTGAGTTTTAGTGCTCAAAATAATGATTAATAAGATAATTAAATTTAGCCAGCATTTAAAAAGTAGAGATTATTATCCTTTATAACCCGTAGCAACGAGATAGACTTCGCGTGATCGGGATCTGGACGAATCCGGTTTACGGGTTTTTACCGATTTAAAGAGCTTACGAACTTCATTCATAAACTGATCAAATTCCGCCCCCATAAATACTTTAACGATAAAACTGCCGTCTTTGACCAACACTTCACGGCACATTTCCAGGGCGAGCTCAACCAGGTACATAGATTTAGGTTGGTCAATAGCCACGGAACCGCTCATATTGGGCGCCATATCCGATAGTACCACATCAACTTTTTTACCTGCAATTCGGGTCAATAATGCATCTAAAACAGATGCCTCGCGAAAATCGCCTTGTAAAAAATCAACACCGGCAATGGAGTCCATGGGTAAAATATCACAGGCAATTACTTTTCCCTTTAAACCTACGGTATCAACAGCCCACTGCGACCAGCTTCCCGGTGCAGCGCCTAAATCAACCACGGTCATACCAGAGCGAATTAATTTATCTTTTTTATTAATCTCTTCCAGTTTAAAGACAGCGCGGGAGCGTAACCCCTTTTTATTTGCCTCTTTAACATAAAAATCGTTTACATGCTCCTGCATCCAACGTTTAGAACTTGCCGATGCATTTTTTTTAGGTCCGCTAGGATGGTCATTTTTTGCCATCGTTTGATTCCTCAATATTGATATCTTCCTTATTTTCAAACAATAAACAAGGATAAATAACAATCAAATAGTAAAGGTTAGTATTTAAGGGTAGAATGCCTTGTTTTCAACCCTTAATGAAAGAAATATGCATGAAATTATCAAATAAACAAAAGCAATACTTGAAAGGTCTTGCTCACAGCTTAAAACCCGTAGTTCTATTAGGCCAAAACGGCTTGACTGAAGGGGTATTAGCTGAAATAGAAAATGCGCTTAGCCACCACGAGCTAATCAAAGTTAAGATTGCAACCGATGATCGCGAAATGAAACAGCTCATTATCGATGCTATCGTGCGCGAAACAAAAGCGCTTAACATCACTAAAATTGGCCATATCGTGGTTCTGTTCCGACCAAGTGAAGATAAAAAAATAGAGCTCCCACGTAACTAATTTTTATGAATGAGTAATAAAAACATTAAAAAGCCCAGTTTTACTGGGCTTTTTTGCATACTTTCATAACGTTATGCGACATAACTAACATTGATAATTTCATAATCAATAGTGCCGCCCGGCGTAACGATTGAAATCTCATCATCAAGCATCTTTCCGATTAAACCACGTGCGATCGGCGAGCTTACTGAAATCATATTTGTCTTTATATTCGCTTCGTCATCACCAACGATCTTGTAGGTCACTTCCTCATCAGTATCAATATTAACAATAGTCACTGTAGAACCAAAAATGACCTTGCCATTATTGGTTATTTTACTGACATCAATAATTTGTGCATTTGATAATTTAGCTTCAATATCTTGAATACGCCCTTCACAAAACCCCTGTTGCTCACGCGCCGCATGATATTCCGCATTTTCTTTTAAATCACCATGTTCACGCGCTTCAGCAATTGCTTTTACAATCTCAGGGCGAGTGACTGTTTTTAAATGTTCTAATTCAGTGCGCAATTTAGCTGCACCATTTGCTGTCATTGGATATTGAACCATTAAAAATACCTTATTTTTGCACAATTTTTGTGCTGTGCTATCTGCAATAAGGATTATTTTACGATAATTTTCAGCTTTAGTCATTGCCTAACGAAAATAATGAGCGAGTATTTAGATAAAGCTGCGCGGCTAAATCTTTTTCTGATTCACTGCGCAGTGTCAGCAGTGCTGCAAAGATATTTAACAAATTAAGGGGTGAATTATCAGCTTGCTCCTGCTGGTAGACAGGCATATCGGGCGCATCGGTTTCTAGCACTAATGACTCGAGCGGCAGCGCAGCAATGGTAGCCCTGGTCGTCACGGAGTTGGGGTAGGTGATCACGCCTCCAACACCTATTTTGAAGCCTAATTTAATAAACGCTAAAGCGATCTCTTCACTACCCGAAAAAGCATGGTACACACCACCCCGGGTAAAATTTTGCTCATGTAGAATTTCCAGCGCTCTACCCTGTTTTTTAACGACGTGTAAAATGACCGGTAATGCCAATTGCTGTGCTATTTTTAACTGCTCTCTAAAAATGCGTTCTTGAATTTGTATACTGCTTTTGGCAAATTTATCCAAGCCGATTTCACCCAGTGCAACGCAGCGGGGATGCCTCTCTGCAAGCAGTGTTTGTAGATACTGCAAGTCGCCCTGGCGAAAATATTCAAGAAAATGAGGATGATACCCCAGGGCATAATAGAGATTGGGATGTTTTTCACAGAGTTCTCTGATATGTGCCCATTCCGCACGATGTGTTGCCGGCACAATCAGTTTAGTTATATTATTTTCTTGTAATATTTGTAACAACATTTCACGTTGAATATCAAAGCAGGCAAAATTCAGATGGCAATGACTGTCTATAAACATGAGATCTCATCGATGCAGATAAATTTTTATTATAGGCAGTAAATTAAATAAGAGAAAGGCAGAGATAAACGCGCTGGTTGCGCTTATCTCTGTAATATCAACAACCACTTCCAGATGCCTTGCAAAAGCATATTGAAGTGGTATCAAAGGATTAATGCTCGCGCGTTTTTCTGAAGTGGACAGCAGGATAACGTTCGATTGCAAGATTAAGATTGACCATAGTTGGCGCAACATAAGTCAGGTTGTTACTGCCGTCTAAGGCTAAATTATCGTAGGCTTTTTTCTCAAATTCAGCCATTTTTATTGGATCGTCACTTTCAACCCATAAGGCAGTGGCAACGCTGATCCCCTCATAGAGGGCTTCCACTTTGTATTCCGATTTCAAACGCTGCACCACCACTTCAAACTGCAGCACACCAACTGCGCCAACGATTAAATCATTACTGCGCAGCGGCCTAAACACCTGCACAGCCCCCTCTTCAGAAAGCTGCATCAGACCTTTTAATAACTGCTTTTGTTTCAGCGGATCGATTAAACGGATACGACGGAACATTTCCGGTGCGAAATTAGGGATACCGGTAAATTTAAGCTCTTCGCCACTGGTGAATGTATCGCCAATTTGAATAGTGCCGTGATTATGTAAACCGATAATATCACCGGGATACGCTTCTTCTGCGGCCGCTCTATCGCCCGCCATGAAGGTAACCGCATCAGAAATGCTGACCATTTTACCCGTACGGACATGGCGCATTTTCATGCCTTTTTCATATTTCCCGGA
>DATCZZ010000418.1:0-6628 GCA_036525635.1 Psychromonas sp.
GGATTATGATTTAATGATTAATAAACCCGCAGACATTATCGCTGAAGTAAAGAGTTTTATGAGCTTTGAGGAGGGGGATGTGCTGATGACCGGGACGCCTAAAGGTGTTGGCCAGGTTTTCCGCAATGACCATTTTATTGGCCGTATCTATAACGGTGAAACCCTGCTGATCGAAAAACAGTGGACAGTTGCATAATCCAATTGACAGCACAAAAGGCCAAGGTCGCTCTTTTGTGCTGTTGAAAAACAACTATTTGCTGTGAGCGGCCGCCGTTCATTTCCAAGCCTACCCTCGGGAGTTGATTTATTTAGGTTAATTCCCAAGTTAGCCCCTTTCATTTCGTCTATGTACTAGCCAACTCCCTCTGATTTGCGTAAAATCCATCGCTAATTTTCTTAAAATCCAATCAATACGATTGTTATTGCTTGCTTCACAATGAGACCAAACGAATGCAACACCTTGATGAAATCGTTGCTAATGCGCAACAACAGATAGAAAACGCCGTCGACGGCAACGAATTAGAACAAATTCGTTTACATTATTTAGGCAAAAAGGGCCTGATGACTGATCAGATGAAAGGCTTAGGCAAACTGCCTCCTGCAGAGAAACCTGCTGCTGGTCAACTGATTAATAAAGCAAAACAAGCGATTCAAGCTGTTTTAGTTGCCCGTAAACAAGCGATGGAAGCTGACGTTTTAAATGCAAAACTGGCTCAGGAAACCATTGATGTTACTTTGCCCGGCAGAGGCGCGCAACTGGGGGGGATTCACCCGGTTACCCGTACCGTTGAACGTATTACTGAATTTTTTGCTGAGTTGGGTTTTGAAGTTAAAAATGGTCCTGAAATTGAAGACGGTTACCATAACTTTGACGCATTAAACATTCCACCGCATCATCCTGCGCGTGCGGATCACGATACCTTCTATTTTAATCCTGAGCTGGTACTGCGTACGCAAACATCCGGTGTGCAAATCCGTACCATGGAAAAGGAAAATCCACCGATCCGCATTATCTCGCCGGGACGTGTTTACCGTAATGATTATGACCAGACGCACACACCAATGTTCCATCAGGTTGAAGGCCTGATGATTGCTGAAAATGTAAGCTTTACCCAGCTTAAGGGTATCTTGCATGATTTCCTGCATAACTTTTTTGAAGAAGATTTAGAAGTGCGTTTCCGTCCCTCTTATTTCCCGTTCACCGAGCCTTCTGCAGAAGTGGATGTGTTAGGCAAAAACGGCTGGCTAGAAGTTTTAGGCTGCGGCATGGTTCACCCGACTGTTTTACGGGCAATGGGTGTTGATCCGGACAAGTATTCAGGTTTTGCATTCGGTATGGGTGTTGAGCGATTAACCATGCTGCGTTACGGCGTAAATGATTTACGTTCTTTCTTTGAAAACGATCTTCGTTTCCTCAAGCAATTTAAGTAAGGATTAGAATAATGAAATTTAGTGAAGCTTGGTTACGAGAGTGGGTTAACCCTGAAATTACGCGTGATGAATTAGTACAGCAAATCACCATGGCAGGTCTTGAAGTTGATGATGTTGCCGCTGTTGCGGGTGAATTTAGCAAAGTGGTTGTGGGTGAAGTTGTACAATGCGGCCCGCATCCGGACGCCGATAAACTGCAGGTGACCAAAGTTAATATAGGTGCTGCGGAATTAATTGATATCGTTTGCGGTGCTAAGAACTGCCGTTTAGGGTTAAAAGTCGCTGTTGCCGTTGTTGGCGCCGTTTTGCCGGGTGGTTTTGAAATTAAAGCCGCAGAACTGCGCGGGCAGCCGTCGTTCGGCATGTTATGCAGTGAATCAGAGCTTGGCATGGCGGAAAATTCAGAAGGTATTCTGGAATTACCGCTGGCAGCGCCGGTCGGCACCTGTGTGCGCAAATTATTACATTTAGATGATGTTACCATTGATGTTGATTTAACGGCTAACCGTGCCGATTGTTTAGGTATCGCCGGTCTTGCCCGTGAAGTCGGGGTATTGAACAGTCTTTCTGTGACTGAGCCTACCTGGGAAAATGCAGAAGTAACATTGACCGACCAAGTGGCGATCAACTTGCAGGCACCGACTGCATGTCCTCGTTATTTAGGACGGGTTATTCGCGGCATTGACCAAAATGCGAAAACACCTTTGTGGATGGTTGAAAAACTACGCCGCTGTGGCGTTCGCAGTGTTGATGCTGTTGTTGATATCACCCAATATGTGCTGCTTGAATTCGGTCATCCTATGCATGCCTTTGACCTGGCAAAATTAGAGGGTGGCATCGAGGTGCGCCTTGCTGAGCAAGGTGAAAAATTAACCCTGTTAGACGGCAAAGAAGTTGCCTTAAACAGCGATACCTTAGTGATTGCTGACAGCCGCAAAGCACTGGCCATGGCGGGTATTTTTGGCGGTTTAGATTCTGGTGTTGCTCAGGGAACGACGGATATTTTCCTGGAGAGCGCTTTCTTTGCACCTTTGGCAATTGCCGGTCGTGCGCGTGCTTATGGCCTGCATACTGACGCTTCGCATCGTTACGAACGCGGTGTCGATCCGCTTTTACAAGCGAAAGCGATGGAGAGAGCAACGCAACTGCTGGTGTCTATCTGTGGTGGTGAAGTCGGACCTGTTACTGAAGCGCTAAGCCGGGAGCATCTTCCTGCGCAGGCAAAAATCACCCTGCGCCGTAGTAAACTGGACCGTTTGATCGGTATCTCTATTGCTGCACAGCGTGTAGAAGAGATCCTGACTCAACTTGGCTGTGAGATCGCCGTTACTGCTGAGGGGTGGAGTGCAGTTGCGCCTACCTACCGTTTTGATATGGAAATTGAAGAAGATCTTATCGAAGAAGTTGCACGTGTTTACGGCTATAACAATATTCCCAATGTTGCGCCGGAAGCGGCACTCACTATGCCTCTGCACAACGAAGCAAGGTTGAAGTTATCCAAAATCCGCGATGTGTTGGTCAGCCGTGAATATCAGGAAGCGATCACCTATAGCTTTGTTGACCCGGACAAGCAGCTTAAGCTGCATCCTGAGGCTGACGCGTTAATTTTACCTCATCCTATCTCTAAAGATATGTCAGCGATGCGTGTGAGTTTATGGGCGGGCTTATTAGAGAGTGTTTCTAAAAACCAAAAACGTCAGCAAAATCGTGTGCGTTTATTTGAGACAGGCTTGCGCTTTATAAAAGATGAAAATGCTGAAAATGGTATCCGTCAGGAAGAGATGTTATCAGGTGTCATTATCGGTAATCTAAATGATCAGCATTGGGATATTGATTCGCGCCCGGTTGATTTCTTCGATCTGAAAGCAGATCTTGAAGCGCTATTGGATCTCTGTGTTGATGCGACAAGTTTCGAGTTTAAAGCTGAAAAACACAGCGCGCTTCATCCCGGCCAGTCTGCCGGAATCTACCGTAACGGTAAAAATATCGGTTATATTGGTACGTTACACCCGAGTTTAAGCAAACCCTTTGCTTTAAATGGTAGTGCGATTGTGTTTGAAATTGAATTAGAGCAGATCAGCATGCGTAAATTACCTGCTGCGGGTGATATTTCCAAGTTCCCTGCCAATCATCGTGATTTGGCCTTTGTGGTCGATGAACAATTAAATGCCGGTAACGTACTAAAATTTATAGAAAAAATTGGCGGAAATCAATTAGTTGGCGTAAACTTATTTGACGTATATCAAGGACAAGGCGTAACAGAGGGTAAGAAAAGCTTAGCAATAGGTTTGATCCTACAAGATACGACGCGCACCTTGGAAGAACAAGAGATTGCTGACAGTGTGAATAAAATTGTTGAAGCAGTTTCTGAACAGTTTAATGCAACATTGAGAGACTAATCTATGGCACTGACTAAAGCTGAAATAGCGGCGCATTTATCCGAGAAAATTGGGTTAAGCAAACGCGAAGCAAAAGAGTTTGTTGAGTCATTTTTTGAAGAGATTAAAACTACACTAGAAAGCGGAGAAGCAGTTAAAATTTCCGGTTTTGGTGGTTTTGAGTTAAAAGATAAAAGTGAGCGTCCAGGTCGTAATCCTAAAACTGGCGAAGATATTCCCATTGCCGCCCGTCGAGTTGTTACATTTCGAGCAGGGCAGAAACTAAAAGAGTTGGTAGAAGAGAGTCTACCCGATACAACGGATTAACTTTAGTCAGTTCATATATAAAAAAGTCGCTTGTGCGGCTTTTTTTTTATTTTTAGACCTGAATTTATGAACTGTTGCGCACTTTTCTTTTCTTGACTTAGTACAATGGCTGTGGATTATTAGCACAAAAATTTAACTTTCCGGAGGTGTTTTTTGCCATCGCATTTTTATAAAAAAATTGTCGTCCTAACCGGTGCTGGAATTTCAGCGGAATCGGGTATTCAAACATTTCGAGATAAGGATGGTTTGTGGGAAAGCTACCGCTTAGAAGATGTGGCAACCCTGGAGGGGTATGAAAGAAATCCGGAATTAGTACTCGAGTTTTATAATAAACGCCGCCGGGATTTGTATCAGGGGCATAAAAAACCTAATGCTGCGCACTTTGCCCTGGCTGAATTGGAAGAAAAGTTTGACGGTGAGTTTTTATTGGTCACACAAAATATTGATAATTTACATGAACAGGCCGGATCTAAAAACGTTATTCACATGCATGGGGAACTCTTAAAGTCCCGCTGCCCAACAAGCAACCAAATTATGCCCTGTTATGATGATCTCACCATTAATGATCTCTGCCATTGTTGTCAATATCCATCACCATTGCGCCCGCATATTGTTTGGTTTGGTGAAATGCCGCTGGGGTTAGATATTATTTATCATCATTTATCACAGGCGGATCTGTTTATTGCCATTGGCACCTCCGGGACGGTATATCCTGCCGCAGGATTTGTTGAAGAGGCTAAAAGTGTTGGTGCGTTTTCTATTGAGTTAAACTTACAGGCCAGTGAAATTGTTAGCCATTTTGACCAGGTACTGCAGGGAAAAGCCACAAAATTAGTTCCGCAGTTGGTTAACTCTCTACTAAACAAGCAATAAACTTGAAAAGCTAATGGAACTCCCTACAATAGCTCGGCACTTGATGATCTTCTGTTGTGAACGTTATGTGATTGATCGGCAATGACGAACTTTATTTTATTTAGGGTAATTAGCTTGTATGAATGAAAAACATTTTATTTTGGGTGGTGATATCAAAAAATCACTCACTGAAGGTTATCGTTTTGATCTTAAGTCTCTTTTTAGAGACGCCTTTGTGATCACGAAAAAGAATTACCTGCCTCTGGCTATCGCAAGCTTTCTGACTATCGCTCTGTTAGCCCTTGCCTATGTTTATATTTTTAATTCTTTGGGCGATGATAACGCGACCCTGCAAATTATATTAAATTATGCCGTCACTTTATTACTTGCCCCGCCCCTATTAACCGCGTTACAAATGATGGGGATCCATCACTCTATCGGTTTGAAAACTAAAGCCAATGATCTTTTTAACTACTTTAATATAATTCTGAAATTATCACTGGCAACAATGATCGTTAGTTTAATCTCCAATACAGTTAGCCTGGTGCTAACGCAAATATTGGGTGATATTGGTTTGCAGTTATCCTTTATTGCTTTGTTATATCTCAACATGGTCTTTTGCCTGGTCAATCCGCTTGTTGCAGAAAAAAAATTCACGCCGCTCATGGCCGTGAGATTTTCTTTTAAGATAGTCCATAAAAATATCCTGCAGTTTACTTTCATCTATTTCTTATTGATGCTGTTATTTGTTGTGGCATTAATTCCATCAGGTTTAGGGTTATTTTTCTTCGTACCTTTCTATTTTAATTTCATGGGCATTATTTACCGTCAAGTTTGTGGTGTTGGCGTGGTTGCAATAGAAAGCAATGCAGCGACTGATGATCATCATAGTGGCGGCTTTGATGCATAGTTTGCTGAATAATGAAAAATGGCAGGGAAGAAGGTTAATGCGCTGGGGATTTTTGGGGGTCCTATTATTAACGGTAAACAGTGTTTTCGGTGCTACCTTAAAATTAGACTATTCACTTTTTTTTGGTTATATGAAAACCCTTAACAAGCTTGACTATGAACATGTTACTACCGCTTTTTATCTGCGCGACAAACACTCCCCAAATGCCTGTTTAATCAAAAACGCATATATAGTGGTTGATCAGCAAAGGGATCCGATAGAGATAGGCGCACAGGGACGATTATTACCCTTTTACTCAGATCAGCATCGCAAAGACGGTGCTCACCTTGAGGTCGAGCTGTTACCCGGGCAGGAAAATTACCAATGTGATCTACAAGTTGCGATCATGGCAAAACAATCTGAACTGGAACAATTGTCATACCCTAAACTAGCCTTAATAAGCGAACAACTCGAAGGTTTATTGAAAAAAAATGCCGGTATGATCGGCAAATATTTTTTACCCACTTTTGCTGGTGTACGTCTGCAGCTGCGCAAGCCACTGACAGAGCTGCAGCTATCGCTGTTGCCAAAGCAGGTGCGCGTTGCTGAAAACGGTGATCTGTTGATAGCAAACGCTGTTTTAAGTGCACAGCAAACAGATAAAGATTTCGCGCTAAATGTGGCCCGCATTACACCTTGGATAAGCCAATAATATTTTGCCTCTGTTAAGCCTCGAAGAATTAACCTGGAT
>DATCZZ010000419.1:0-3920 GCA_036525635.1 Psychromonas sp.
GTTATGGTTTAATTTTTATGAAGACCTAAATGATTTCCTGCCTGAAGCACAACGTAGTGTCATTTTCTCCAGCCAATTTATCGGAACCCCATCAATTAAAGACGCCATTGAAGCCATTGGAGTGCCGCATACAGAAATCGATCTGATACTGGTTAATGGTAAACCAGTTACTTTCGAGCAGCGAGTATACGGCGGCGAACTGGTTTGTGTTTATCCACAAGTGGAATTATTCGTAAACCGGCCTGAAGTTCATCTTCGTCCTAAACCGTTGCGGGAGATTAAGTTTATTGTGGACGTCAATTTGGGCAAGTTAGCATTGAAACTACGCCTGCTCGGTTTTGACACCTTATACAAAAATAATTTCACGGATAGGGAAATTGTCGCGCTGTCTTTGCGTGAACAACGCATTATTTTGACGCGTGATAAAGGTGTTTTAAAATATAAAGCGGCAAAGCATGGTTATTGGATTCGAAATGATGATCCTAACCGGCAATTAAAAGAGGTGGTCAACCGTTTGCAGCTGCACCCGCATTTTCATCTGTTTACCCGCTGTTCCGTGTGCAATACTCAACTACAGCCTATTGATAAGGAGCTTGTAAAGGAGCGCTTAGCAGATGATACGTTGCAGTTTGTTGATGATTTTATGCTCTGCCCCGGCTGCAAAAAAATCTACTGGCGTGGTTCTCATTATGAGCGATTTCGCAAATATATAAACAAGTTATAGACTCTGTCAGAGATAGAATCAGCTACAAAAGCGCTCTCTTTACTTTTAAAAAAGCTATTTACGGTAGCCTCAACATTATTAAAAAAAGAAAACCGGACACTGCTACCTAAACTATTTGAAGATGCAGAGTTTTGGACGTCCGCCGGCGAATGTGGCATTTAATTAATAAAACAGGTTCGCCTAGTGGGAATCTAGGATCCATACTAATACTATGCAGCCAATCCATGAATTACTTAATCGAATCCGTTGGGATCCTGAGTTCGGCAGGGGGGAGTTTGTTGTGTGCTTTCTGGACCGTATTGAAGCGCAGTTGATTAAATTGCCCCTGAGTGAAATCACTTTTATCTCAGGTGATCATTATTTTTTTCATTATCTGGATGAAGAAGGTGACGAGCACTGCGTTCCTTTTCATCGCATCAAGGCGGTATATAAAAATGGGGAAGTGATCTGGCAGCGTGCGCACTAAATGTGCCGTACGAAAAAAACAATATTGTTAGGTTAATTTAATTAAATACCGGGTGCGTTTATGAGTACTGCACATTGGGAACATTTTGCACACGAAGCTGATATTGGTGTGCGCGGTACAGGCAATACACCGGCCAGTGCGTTCGAGCAGGCGGCGCTGGCGATGAGCGCTATTATCACCGATTTATCACTTATCAAACCAGGCATGCAAGTGTCAATTACATGTGCAGAACCGGATCTGGAGCTGTTGCTGGCCGACTGGTTAAATGCCCTGATCTTCACAATGTCCACACGGCGGATGTTATTTAGCCAGTTTAAAGTTGATATCAGTAACGGGCATCTCAAAGCCACAGCGTGGGGCGAGCCGATCAATGTACAACGGCATCAACCAGCAGTTGAAATTAAGGGCGCAACCTATACCAAGTTGGCAGTATATAAATCACAACAGCAATGGATAGCACAATGTGTTGTTGATGTTTAAATAAAACTAGCGGGGCAAAAGTGATGGACATAAACAAATTAGAGCAGATATCAGATTACCAGTGGCGTATTGAGCCCGTTGATGGCATGCATGTGCCGGGAATCATCTTTGCCAGCAAAGCGCTGATCCTGGATATGGATGAAAAAGTTTATGAACAGATCACTAATGTCGCCAGATTACCCGGCATCGTTAATGCCTCTTACGCCATGCCCGATGCCCATTGGGGCTATGGTTTTCCAATCGGCGGGGTTGCCGCGTTCGATCCGGAGCAGGGCGGTGTCATCTCCGCGGGCGGCGTCGGTTTTGATATTTCCTGTGGTGTGCGCACCTTACACAGCGACTTAAGCGCGCAACAAGTTATGTCAAAACAAAAAGAACTGGCAGATATTCTATTCAAAAGTATACCTGCCGGCCTGGGCAGTACCGGTATTTTTCATCTTAATAAAAAAGAGATGGATGCCATGCTTAATGGCGGCGCGCGCTGGGCGGTAGAAAGGGGGCTTGGTGAGCCAGCGGATCTGGAACGCATAGAGGAACAGGGCTGTATGCGGGGGGCAGATCCGGAGCAAATATCCGCCCACGCCAAGGAACGACAAAAAAATGAAATGGGTACCTTGGGCTCGGGTAATCACTATCTGGAAGTTCAAAAGGTGGTCGCAATCTATGATGAGAAGATTGCTGAAAAATTCGGCATTGCATTAAATGATATAAAAATAAGTATTCACTGCGGGTCACGCGGCCTTGGCCATCAGATAGGTACGGAATTTCTAAAAAGTATGGTTGTCACTGCCAAAGAGCATGGCATTATTCTGCCAGATCGTGAACTGGCCTGCGCACCTATTAATTCAAAAATCGGGCAGCGTTATTTAGGCGCCATGCGCGGGGCGATTAACTGCGCCCTGGCCAACCGGGAGATAATCACCCATTTAGCACGTCAGGCAGTAAAAAAAATCTTTCCGGATATTAACCTGGATCTGCTTTATGACGTTTCGCATAACACCTGCAAACTGGAGCCGCATCAAGTCAGGGGCGCAACAAAAAACCTTTTCGTTCACCGTAAAGGGGCAACTCGTGCTTTTGCTCCTGGCCACCCCGCTCTGCCGGCATCACTCCGGGAAGCAGGCCAACCGGTACTTATTGGTGGCACCATGGGCACGGCGTCTTACATTCTGGCGGGCACAAAGGAAAGCATGCAGTTAGCTTATGGTTCAGCCTGCCACGGTGCGGGTCGTTGTATGAGTCGCAAGAAGGCAAGCAAGCTGTGGCGTGGAGGCGACATCATGCAGCGGCTTGCGGGACAGGGCATTTTACTTCGCAGCCCATCCCTGCGTGGTGTGGCCGAAGAAGCGCCCAATGCCTACAAAGATGTTAACGACGTGGTTAAAGTGGCTGATCAGGCGGGACTTTCACGAATGGTGGCAAAGCTCGAACCTTTGATATGCATTAAAGGTTAACTGAATGACATGAGAAAACCGGTAGGATCACTCCTCTGTAAGTTCTGACGGGTTCATCGGCATATTCTCCTTGATAAAGTTCATAAAGTATACCGCCGCAATGAATGCATTTTTTATTTTTATAACTTCCCCTGCCTATAAAATTGTTGATATGCCCGGTACTTGGCAATTTGGGCCATGTTATGTCTTGGATATGCTTGTGGTTAGCGAAGAAGAAGGGGATTTCTGTCCAAGTGCATGGAGGAGATTTCCGGTGCAAACAGTCCAATGATTTGTGAAGGTCAACCAAACAGTCTCCAATTTTAGTTGAGCGTTATACTTTCGGTAATTAAAATTTTGTGCTATGCCGTCGAGCGCAAAAAGCACTTAAGCAGGGCGATTTTTTGCAATGGCGGTCTTTTCTCTATTTTTTCGCCAGTGGCCAGCTCGCCAGCTCTATGTAGCTGACTCCGAGCGCTTCCTGAACGGATTCGAACAGCACAAAGTCGTCGAACTGAAACTGAAACTTTGGAGTCAGCTCGAGTCCGGCTGGTTTTTTTGCGCGACGCAGCAGGGTTATATGGGGCTGGTAGATGCGCTTATCGTATACCAGCCCGAGCCGTTCTGCCATGGCTTGAAGTTGCAACACCAACTGCTCGAGTTGCTCGGGGTGCTGCTGTGCACCGAGCCATAATATATGGGAGCGGGGCTTGAAGGTCAGCTGATCGATCTCCAGTTGAAAGGGGGCTGCCTCTACCTCTGCCGCCTGTTGGCAGAGGCTGGGGAGCAGTTGATCGGAGAGCTCACCTAAATACAG
>DATCZZ010000420.1:0-6652 GCA_036525635.1 Psychromonas sp.
TTTTTATCACCTATCTCATGGTAACAAATTCTTCTGCACTGGTTGGATGAATCGCGATACAGCTGTCAAAATCGGCTTTAGTTGCGCCCATCTTCATTGCCACAGCAAAACCTTGTAAAAGTTCATCAGATGCAAAACCGATACAATGTAAACCAACGACTTTTTGCTCTTCACCGGCGCAAACTAATTTCATTCGCGTCGGCTGGCGTAAGGTTGTCAGGGCGGTATACATACTGGTAAATTGTGAGGTGTAAACCTTAAGGTTGCTTCTGCCATATTTCTCTTCCGCCTCAAGTTCAGTTAAACCTATAGTACCGATTGGCGGGTGGCTGAAGACCACTGTCGGCACTAAATCTGCGTCCAAATGCGCATCCAGCTGACCGTTAAATAAACGCTCAGATAACTGCCTTCCTGCTTTGACTGCAACCGGGGTTAACTGGATTTCGCCGGTATTATCTCCCACCGCATAAATGCCCTGTGCACTGCTATTCTGGTATTTATCAACCTTGATAAATTGCTGTTCGTTAAGTTCAACATCGGTATTTTCTAAACCAATGTTGGCATTGGCCGGATTACGCCCAATTGCCCAAATTAAACAGTCAACGGTTAGCGATTTTTCATTTTCTAAATACAAGGTGAGGCTGCCATCCTCATTCTTCTGCACGGATTTGGGAACCGAATGCGTATGCAGTGTCGGCCCTTCCTCCTGCATCACTTCAACCAGGGTTGACGAGAGCATGCTATCGAATTCGCGCAGAAAAGTATGGCGGCGGCAAAGCAGATGAGTTTCGCTGCCTAATGCGTTAAAAACCCCCGCTATTTCAACGGCGATATAACCTGCACCGACAACTGCAACACGTTGCGGTTGCTCATCAAGCGCAAAGAAACCATCGGAGGTAATACCGTATTCAGCCCCCTCTATCTCCGGCACTGTGGGAGCTCCGCCTGTTGCAATGGTAATATGAGGCGCCGAGTAGGTTTTACCATTGACTTCAATAGTGTGATTATTTATAAATTTAGCAAAACCGGTGATCACAGTGACATTATTGTTGCCTAAAACGCGTTCATATGACTGATGGATCCTGTCAATGTAAGCATCGCGGCTTGCCACTAATTTTGCCCAGCTGAATTTTTTAAGCGGTGCGTCAAAGCCATAATCGGGGGCATAGCGTAAAGCATCCGCAATTTGCCCTGCGTACCACATCGCCTTTTTAGGCACGCAGCCGACATTTACACAGGTGCCTCCCAGTGCCTTTGCTTCAATGATTGCCACTTTTTGTCCGTACATTGATGCCCGGTTAGCGGATGCAATACCGCCACTGCCGCCACCTATGCAGATATAGTCAAAATCGAATTTATTGCCGCTCATGAATACCCCTAATTATGTTTTAATGTTATGCAGTTACTTCTTGGTATGCCCAGGTTAACCAAGGCAATAAAGCTTCTAAATCAGCTTTTTCTACCGTACTGCCACACCAGATACGTAATCCGCTTGGCGCGTCTTTATAAGCGCCGATATCATAAGCCACTTGCTTATCGGCCAGTAACTTAATAAATGTTTTGATTTGTGAATCAGTTAAATCAACGGATAAGCAGACACTGGTATTTGAGCGAATTTTTGTATTCTCAGCTAAGAAGCTAATCCAGCTGTTATCAGTAACAAAACGCTCTAAAACAGATAAATTATCCAATGACTTTTGGATGCTTGCCTGCACGCCACCTATCCCTTTTATCCAATTAAGGGCATCCTGATAGTCAGCAACACAAAGCATAGAAGGGGTGTTAATGGTTGCACCTTCAAAAATACCTTCAATCAGTTTGCCACCCGCAGTTAGGCGGAAGATTTTAGGTAAAGGCCAGCTTGGCGTGTAACTTTCTAAACGCTCCACAGCGCGCGGACTTAAAATAATAATACCGTGCCCACCTTCTCCGCCGAGCACCTTTTGCCAGCTAAAGGTCGTAACGTCTAATTTTTCCCAGGGCATCTCCATTGCAAATACGGCGGAAGTAGCATCACAAATGGTTAACCCCTGACGCTGTTCGGAAATGAAATCACCATTTTCAACCTTGACGCCTGAGGTGGTGCCATTCCAAGTGAAAACAACATCGTTGTTCGGATTAACTTGTGATAAATCAGGAAGCTGCCCGTAATCGGCGCTGATTTTGTTTACCTTTTCTAATTTCAGTTGTTTAGTGATATCACCATACCAGCCTTGGCCGAATGACTCCCAGTAACAGACATCAACAGGCCTTGGGCCAAGCATTGACCATAAGATCATCTCCATTGCACCGGTATCAGATGCCGGCACTATACCAACCCGGTAACCCTCAGGTAATCCCAAGATCTCCGCAGTGTCGGTAATAACCCGTTGTAAAGCATCTTTACCTAATTTTGAACGGTGTGAACGTCCTAATGTGGAAAGATCCAGTTGATTGATGTCGTAACCTGGACGTTTTGCACATGGGCCAGATGAAAAATTAGGAATAGCAGGTTTAGTGGTGGGTTGTGGAGTAATCATATTGCTTAATATCCTTATAAAATGCCAACTGTATTTAATCTCTAAAAATACACCAGAGTGCAGCAGCTGGCTACGAGTAGTTAAAGATATAATGAAAATTTCTAGGTACAAGCCATTTTTTAATTAAACTGTTTGTTTTGTCGTCAGCCAAACATACTGATGAGATAAAATGCTTTACTTTAAATTTAGCTTAGGTATTATTCGACCCGTCTGCAGGGGTGTAGTTCCAACGGCAGAACGACGGATTCCAAATCCGTATGTTGGGAGTTCGAATCTCTCCACCCCTGCCACTTTTTAAAGCCTCGACTTATGTTGGGGCTTTGTTGTTTTTAGGCTAATCAAAAGGCGTTAGTTCATCTTAAGTTATTAGCCCGTTATTTCCCTGTTTTATGCCTTACAAATATCTTCTTCCTGGCCATGCCCTGTCTGCACCTGCGAATTCTGTGCCGCAGCAGAGCCTAGTGAATTCAACTTGTCTTGTTTGCAGAGCACACAGGTAAACACTCTTTTTTATTACTATAGAGTTTAGAAAAGGTTTGGCTGTCTTAACTTTCTGACTTTTATCCTGTTTTTTTTTTGACTTTGCAGATCTTGTTTTGCGTATCTAGTGTTTGCTCAAATGAGGGCTTCGGTGATACATTACTCTGAATAATGATTTTAACTGTATGTTTTAATAAATTATTTCGGTTCTTTTTACGGTGTGACAACGCAGTGAAATAAGGGGAGCAGGGATTGAAGCCCTGCTCCCCTGTTGTATCTATGGGTGACAGAATTTTATGCCGGCCCATGTGAAAGGCGGGTTATGGATACCCTATTGCTGAAATAGTGCTGCTGAAAGCATAATAAAAACGACTTTGAGAGTTGTTCTCCAACTACAGAAATAAGAAGCCTGATACGTATTATGCATTTGATTCCTTTTGTTAAATATACATCCTGCGGCAATAGTTTTGTTATTGTCGATGAGACGGAGCACAGCTTTCTCAGTGAAAATGATATGTCTCATTTCGCGTTCCAGGCGACGAATATCAGTTTCGGTGTTGGCTGTGATAATCTGCTGGTCATTCAACGCTGTAATGAATCGACACTGCAATCAATTAATCGCAGCCGCTCATACTGGATACGTCCGCCACAGTCTGAACAGGCTGAATTCTTGTTTCGAATGTTTGAACCATCTGGGGAAGAGGCCCTGTGCTGCGGTAACGGGCTGATGTGTATCGCCAGCCATTTGTTGAAGCAACATGGTATAAGCAGCGCTTCCATAATGACAGAGCTCCCTCTGGCAACGCCTAAGGTTATCAATATCGGTACGAGCAGTAACCGGGCTGGCAGTTGGGTTAATCTCGGGCATCCGCGATTAACGCCAGCAGAATTGGTGAACGGTGAGTATGTAGGGCAGGTTGCTCCGGCAATTCATCAGATGCAGGAACTGACAATTAAGTTCCGCGCCGATGACCTGAAGGCTTACACAATCGATAGCGAGCTACGTATCAGATCGTTGCTGGTGTTTACCGGTGAACCCCACCTGGTGATATTCCCCGATAGTGATTTTTCTGCGCCGGAGCTGGCTGATTATCTCTTTGCCGGTTCCGGCCACGGTGAGATATCTGAGCGTCGCGAAGGCTTTGGCTGCTGGCTGGTCGAACATATCGGTAACTATATGAACAATAGGATGCAGCATATTTTCCCTGCAGGAATTAATGTAAATTTTGCCCGTCGCATTGCTCCTGCGATTATAGATAATCGCTGTTTTGAAAGGGGGATCAATAGGGAGACCCTGGCTTGCGGGACCGGCGCATTGGCGGTAGCCTATATCTACAGTCGCATGCAAAACCTGAATATCTCCGATATTGATGTTTTGCCCCATCGTTGCCGCTGGCATGATAACCAGGCAAAAATTCATATTGAACAGGCTTCTGACGGGTGGCAGATTGGCTCCAATCCGGAGATGTTGTTTGATGGCGTGTACCGTCTTCCTGCTATAAATAAGGGATTAGTTCAAACATTAAATGAGAAGCATGATATTGTGTTTCCTGCAGAGAAGAAACTGGTGGTTTAAGTGATGGGAAAAGCAATGCATAGTTCCGTCTCAACACGTCCAGTCTCTATTACTGCGCTGCTGCTGTTGCCTCTGAGTCTGGTCATCACCTCTTCACTGCTCAGTATGGGATCTGCTCTCTCATACGAGTTGACTTCCCTTCAACGAGATATGGGAGAGACGGCAGAGTTCCACGCTGTGCTCTGGTCGCTGTTGGTCGGCGTGCTGGTGCTGGCAACGTTTAACCTGTATCGGCCGGCGGCTCGCTTCTGGCTGGAAGAAAAGCCCGTTGCCGGGATAAGTTTGGTGCTGGCCGCGGCCTTACTTACTCTTCTTGGGCTTTATATTAAGCCGCTTTACGGTAGCAATGCCATGCCCGGTGCCTTGCCGGAGCTGCTGGCTGCAGGGGCTACCGCTACCTTGATTGCCGCACTGATCTGTATTGAAGTCTCATCTGTATTGCTCTCCAAACTAACAGCCCGGGCCAAGACTATTCAGCTACAAAAGACGGCAGCGGACTACCGCTTAATGCGCCCGGCGATCTTCGTTTTTCTGTTTGGGATCGATTTGTCTATGGCTTTTATTCCACTGTATATGGGGAAGATGGAACAGGATTTTTTGGGGCTATCACAAAATGTGCTGATGGGGCTGCCCATTTCCGTTGAGTTTTTTTGTGTTGGCCTGGCGATCCTGCTGGCGGGCATCTGGTTTGACCGGCGCGGCTGGCAGGAGCCTTTCTATGCAGGACTGGCACTGGCGACGCTCGGCGCACTCTATTCCTGGATTGCCCCCGATGCCCTGCATTTCATCCTCTCACGGGGTCTGGTTGGTTTTGGTTACGGCCTGGTGCAGCTATCCTCCCACGGTTTCGTCATTCGCAATACGGATAAATCGACCAAGGCTCAGGGCATGGCCCATTTAGCCGCCGGTCTCTATGCGGGCAGTATCTGTGGTGCGGCTACGGGCGCGGTGCTGGCCGAACAGTTCGGTTACGAGATGGTGTTTCTCAGCAGTGTGTTGATTATTACCTCTGTGGTGCTGTACAGCCTGCTGATCCTGGGATATCCAGGTATCACGCCAAGCAAAACGGAAACTGTACCGCTGCAACATGCAGGTAAGTCGCTCCTCCGCCGTTTTTTGCTGGACAGGCGGGTGCTGGCTGCAATCTTCTTCAGCAGTATGCCAGCGTCTATTGCTGTGGTCGGTTTCCTGAACTATTTCAGTCCGGTTTACCTGGATCGAGCCGGTATCTCTGAATCCACTATAGGCCAGGTGCTGATGCTGTTTGGTATCTGTCTGGCTCTGCTCGGTCCGAGGGTCGGCCGTCTGATAGATGCAAGCGAGAATAAACAACAGCTGGTGCTGATCGGCAGTTTGCTGGGCGCTGCCGCATTCCTTACTTTCAGTATTTTCGATGGACTGCTGGCGACAACAATTGCAATCCTTCTGCTGGGGCTTTCCAACTGTCTGGTACTCTCTGCACAGAGTGTTTTCCTGCTGAAACTGGATATCTCCCAGCAGCTGGGGGAGGGCAAGGCGATGGGGATCTTTCGTGCTACCAGCCGTATCGGCCAGATGCTTGGACCGGTCATTTTCGCCTGGCTGTTCCTGTTCGAGGATGTGCGTATTGGTATCACCTACCTGGGGCTAGCCTACCTCCTCATCGCACTCGTTTTTATCTGGCTGACACGTAACGATGCCGATCAACTGCAACAAATACAGGAAGGGACTCCGTAGCATGAATAACCTGAAAATAGATGAGTGTTCCATCGGAAATGACTCCTTGATCGAGCACTACATGGCGGAGATCAGGAAGCGCCTGCCGGTTGTCGACAGAGTATTGGAGCAGTACGGTGAGATGCCGCTGAGCGAGTATCTCGACGTGGTTACCGCAACCACCAAGGAGCGCTACCAGTCACACGAAGATTTTGCCGATGCTGTTTATGAATATGCCGCACCGCTGCTGGGTGAAGAGGCCGCCGCACTGGCGCGGGAAGAGATTAAGCAGAGCCCAGTGGTGCTGACGGCTAACCACCATGGAGTCGACTACTTCGCCCAGTCGGTGCAGGGTACGCTGCTGTTCAGCCAGCGCAAACTG
>DATCZZ010000421.1:0-5387 GCA_036525635.1 Psychromonas sp.
TAATTTTTTAGATAGGTAATAATCGCTTTCACCAAGCGATAATCTATCTGCTGATCTGTTTCTAATTGTTGGATCTTTTTTCTTAACAACCTTAAAAGTTTGCTAATATTGACATGATCGTCATGGATAGTAGATAACATCATAGAGACTCACCAATTTATAATTAATTCTTTCTATTATATCGCTTCAGTGAAAATAAACCGCTGAACTGTATCACAATTACCAGATAATTAATTGCTCCTGGCGCTTAGCCAAAATATCATTCACTTGACTAAAATGCTGACAACCGAAGAATCCCCGATAGGCAGACAAAGGTGATGGATGCGTTGATCTTAAAAGCGTATGCTTGTTTTGATCTATTAAACCAGCTTTTTTATGCGCATAGCTTCCCCACAATAAAAAGATAACACCACTACGGGTATTATTTATTTCACGAATAGCATTGTCGGTGAAGATCTCCCATCCTTTATTTGCATGGCAGCCAGGAACCGCTTGTTCAACTGTTAATACTGCATTTAACAGTAAGACACCTTGTTTTGCCCAATGTTCCAAATTACCTGATTCGGGTATTTTATACCCCTCTATGGAAGTCGATAATTCTTTGTAGATATTACGCAGCGAAGGTGGAATTTTTATACCTTCAGGGACAGAAAAACTAAGGCCGTGAGCTTGCCCCTCTCCGTGGTAGGGATCCTGCCCCAAAATGACCACTTTAATCTCCTCCAACGGAGTTAAATCAAATGCATTAAAAATAAGCGGTTCAGGCGGATAGATATTTTTACCCAATGCGTACTGCGCTTTTAAAAAGCTTTGCAGCATTTGATAATATTGCAGCGATTTCTGCTGTGCGATAAAGCGCTTCCAACTCATTTTTTTTCCTTTTTTATATTTATAAAATTGACACTTATTATAAATAAAAACATTAATCATTTAATAACAAACAGTTAACAATCAAAATGAAATATAACCACATTGCTAATTATGCCAAAACAAGGCCACAACAAAAACAATAAGGGCATTTTAATTTTGCAATGACACAAATCAAGCAAATATGAAATAACCACAACAAAAACATGTGAATATTGATTTACATCAATCAATCCACCCCCTATAATCTATTCTGATTTAACAAACAGCACGTTAAATCTCTAATAAGTTTTCAATACTGTTATTTTATTACACGTTTTATTTGTTAACCCAAACTAAGGAGCTTCACATGGCTTTTGGAATCCAAATCACTAAATCTGAAAATGCATCTCTACTTAACTCTTTCTGGTTATTAGACGAAGCGAATGAACAAGCACGTTGTTTATGTGTTAAAGACGATCTTTATGCAGAAGATCAAGTTGTATCTATCGCTGATTTAGGTGATATTGAATACAAAGAAATTGCAGTGCAGGCACCTGCTGCACAAGAAGGCGGTCAGCACCTAAACGTGAATGTGTTACGCAGAGAAACCTTACAAGATGCAATCGATCATCCAGAAAAATACCCTCAACTGACAATTCGCGTGTCTGGTTATGCGGTACGCTTTAACTCTTTAACAGCTGAGCAAAAAGCTGATGTAATGGCACGTACATTTACTGAATCATTATAATAGCAAACACAGTTGGGGTTGATTTTAACCTCTATTTATAAAGAGTAAATTAATCTGTTTATCAATGAAAAATAGAAAGGGAAGTGGCCGACTTCCCTTTTTTCTATTTATTTAAGACTTTTATCTTTCTTTGGCGGATCAGCCCTTCTTGAATCGTCGAGGCAACCAATTTTCCATCCCTTGTATAGAAATGACCTTTCACCAGAGCACGTCCATCCGCTGCAACCGGGCTTTCAACTGCATATAACAGCCAGTCATCTAAGTGAAAATCATGGTGGAACCACATAGAATGATCCACGGTCACCACCTGCATACCCGGAGATATGAAAGAAACACCATGTGGCTGTAATGCCGTTGGCAGGAAGTTAAAATCGGAAGCGTAAGCCAATAAATAACGGTGTACACGTAAATCATCCGGCATTTTCCCATTGGCTTTAAACCATACGAATCGCTGCGCAGGCTCAACCTCAGGATCGGCAGGATTGATAAGTCTCACGGGACGCATCTCAATCGGCTTTTCAGAAATAAGCTTATCACGGATTGATTCCGGCAACAGATCTGAATGCAGCAGAGCCATCTCCTGTTCAGAAATCAAATCTTCAGGTGCCGGCACATCAGGCATCTCAGTTTGATGTTCAAATCCGTGTTCTTTGGCCTTGAAAGAGGCTGTCATATAAAAAAGAGATTTACCGTCTTGAATAGCTTTAATACGCCTTACTGAAAGACTTTTACCATCGCGAATGCGCTCAACATTATAAACAATTGGACGGTCGGTTTTACCTTGGATAAGGAAATAGCAGTGAAAAGAGTGCACCATTTTATTTTCATCGACGGTTTCTTTGGCGGCAGAGAGAGCCTGCCCCATAACCTGCCCGCCAAAAACGACGCCGGTACCAAGATCCTGGCTGTTGCCGCGGAATAAGTTCTCTTCTAATTTTTCTAAATTAAGCTGATCTAATAGATCATTTAATACTTTACCCATTTTGGCTCCCAAAAAAAAAAGGGCGGAGATTACCGCCCTTTATTATTTGCAGGTACTCTTACAAGGACATCAATAATGCTCTAACCTGCGCAAAATCTGCAGGAAACTCTTTTGACAATAATGCCAAATCAGCACGAGAAGCAAGCGCTTCAGGAATGAATATTTCACGGCCTAAAATTTCTTCCACACTTTCTTTAAATTTAGCAGGATGCGCAGTACATAAGAATAAACCTGTTTCACCTTCTTTCAACTGTTTTCTAAGTTCACTATAGGCGATTGCGCCATGTGGTTCACATAAATAACCTAAATTATCCAGTTCGATCAAAGCACTGCGCGTTTGCGCATCATTTAATTTTCCGTAACCAAGATCAGATAGAGACCAGCCCTGTATTTTAAATAACTCTTCAATACGTGGCCAGTTATTGGGTTGACTGACATCCATTGCATTGGAAAGGGTTGCAATAGTCGCTTTAGGCTCCCAACTTCCATCACGCAGGTAACGTGGCACGGTATCGTTTTCATTAGTAGCAGCGATAAAACGTTTGATCGGTAGACCTAAGGATTTGGCCAGCAAACCTGCAGTCAAATCACCAAAATTACCACTTGGCACGGAAACCACTAAATTATCTCGCTGTTCAACTGACAATTGTGCGAAAGCCTCAAAGTAGTAACATATCTGCGCCAATAAGCGGCTGATATTAATTGAATTTGCTGAGTTTAGGCCAATAGCTTGTTTTAATTCCTGATCATCAAAAGCCTGCTTAACCATTGCCTGGCAATCATCAAATGAACCATCAATTGCAACAGTGGTAATATTGCCGCCCAGTGTACAAAACAGTTTTTCCTGCAGCGGACTGATCTTTCCTTTCGGGTAAAGAATGACTACATCGATATTTTCCATATTGAAAAAAGCATGGGCTACTGCAGCGCCCGTATCACCGGAAGTTGCCGTTAAAATAGTAATTTTATCCGAGCCTTTAAATTGCGCTAAACACTGCGCCATAAAACGGCCGCCAAAATCTTTAAAGGCTAATGTTGGCCCATGAAAAAGCTCCAGGGCATTAATATCATCAGTCACTTTTATTACCGGAGCATCAAAAGTAAAGGCTTTGGATACGATACCGTGAACCGTCTCTTTAGTTAATTCATCACCGATTAAGTGTGATAAAATTTCAGTTGAACGGTCAACTAAATTCATTTTTAAGAGTGTATCTATATTCTCAAGAGGAGTGATAGTATCAGGAAAAAAAAGTCCCTGCCCACGCCCTAAACCTTGTTTAACAGCCTGCTGAAAACTGACTTGTTCGCTGTTGTCTTTGATGTTGTATAAATTCATAGTTCTGTTCCTAACACGCGCGCGCCTTGTTCATCAAGACGGCAAATATGACAAAATCCTTCATCATTCTGAAGAAAATTTTCTGTTAACCAATTTTGTAATGATTGCGCCTGAATGAGATCGGTCATCACGGCAAATACTGTCGGCCCTGACCCCGAAATCCCCATCGCTAATGCCCCGCTTTGTTGCGCAAAAAGACGTGCTTCTTTAAAGCCCGGGATAAGTTGTGAGCGATATGGTTCCGCAATAACATCCTTGAGCATTTTTGCAGCAAGCTCCGGCTGGTTAGTGTAACAGGCATGCACAAATCCCCCTAAACGGCGCCCGTAAGTTAAGGTATCACTTAAGCGGTACTGTGCAGGTAAAATATTTCGTGCAGCCGATGTTGAAATACTGATCCCAGGATAAGCAACGACCCAATACCACTCTTTAAAAGAGGGTAGCGTTTGGCTGATTACCCCCCCTTCATTTATCATTAACTGCATACCGCCCAGATAGCAGGGAGCAACATTATCATAATGTACACTGCCACTGATTTGTCCTTCCATCTCCCCCATTAACAGGAGCATTTCGTTTTCATCAAGGAGATAGTCATGCCAGGCATTTAATGCTTGCAATGCCGCCACAATTGAACTTGAACTTGATCCCAAACCACTGCCAACCGGTAAATTTTTCTCCAGGGTCATTTTAACAGGCAATATTTCTTTATTTAATTTTTTTAATGCGCCCTGATAAGCCAGATAACATTGGTAGACAATATTAGTTTTATAATCTGCCGGTAATTTATGTGCGTAACGGCCAGTGCACTCTAGTGAAAAACCAAAATCACCGCTTGATATTTTCACCCGGTCACCAAATAAATCACCATTAATAGGGGCAAGTGCGCCACCCAGTACATCAAAACCAACGCTGACATTTGCGGTCGATGCCGGTGCGTATGCAACAACACTCATATTAGAACTCCTGTTTCCAATTTAAGGTACGTAATAAATCGGCAAAGACACCTGCTGCAGTCACTTCTGTTCCCGCACCATAACCACGTAACACTAACGGAATTGGTTGATAATATTGGCTATAAAATGCCAGCGCATTTTCGCCATCTTTTACTTTGTTAAGCGGGTCATCATCATTAACCGCCTTAATGCTGCATTTACACTTGCCGTTTTCAATATTGCCGATGTAACGTAAAACCTGACCGTTTGCGGTTGCCTTAGCCTGTAGTTCTGCAAAATAAGCATCCGCTTCAGGTAAACGCGCCATAAATTCATCAACGCTGCCACTGTCATCAAAACCCGGGGGCAGCACTTTTTCAATTTCAACATCATCAAGCGATAATTCCATACCCGCTTCACGTGCTAAAATAAGCAGTTTCCGCGCAACATCAGTACCGCTTAGATCATCACGAGGATCCGGCTCGGTAAAGCCAAGTTTACGAGCTTCTGCGGTCACTTCTGAAAACGCCATGCCATCAT
>DATCZZ010000422.1:0-6003 GCA_036525635.1 Psychromonas sp.
GCACCATCAGCAATTTTCCATATTGCCAGGCAAGCTCTTGCGCTCCTTTAATAATATCAATTGCCGCCGGAGTGGTACTCACCTCGTCGGCAATAAAACCAATCACGCCAGATTTTGCGTTACGCATCATTCTTGCCGCCCCGTTAGGGTGATACCCCAGCGCTTTAATTGACTCTTCTACTTTTTCTCGTGTTTCAAGACGAACCGAAGGCTCATTATTAATAACCCGTGAAACCGTTTTAAAAGAGGTGCCAGCATGTGCTGCAACTTGTTTAATGGTAACCATACTTTCCCATGCAAAATAGTTGGAGCAACTGCACGCTGCCCCTATTTAGCTATGATAGCAACTTTCCGCCGCCATCAAAGAGAGGAGCGTCAGCTAAATCAACAGAGATTCGGGTTGGAGTGAGGGATTTACCATCTTAACTGCCAACCAAATGAATTATCCCAATACAGCTCAAACAGCCAGAACCTATTAATCATTAACTGTTTTTTCTTTTAAGATCCGCATATCATCAAGAATCACCAGTACGCAGGGAACCACGATTGACGCCAGCAGTGTTGTTGCGAGCAGGCCAAAGGCAATACTGGCAACCAGGGGAATCAAGAATTGCGCCTGGGTACTGGATTCAGTGAGCAGCGGGAATAACCCCGCGAGTGTGGTTAATGAGGTGATAAAGATAGCTCGAAAACGGGCACGCACTGCGTTTGTGCAGGCGCTCACTAAATTTTGCTCCCGACTGAAATTTTCTTTGATAAAGCTGACCAGTAAAATATTGTCATTAACAACTATCCCCGCCAGCGTTGCAAAGCCGACCAGGCTGGGGATGGTCAAATCCAGGCCCAAAGCGATATGTCCCCAAACAACCCCTATCCAGGCCATCGGTATAGCCAGCATAAGCGCGACGGGTTGCAGATAACTTTTAAACAAGAAGATAAGAATAAGATAAATCCCAATCACCCCCATAGCAAAAAAGCGCACGAGCGATCCGCCAGTTTCCGCACTTTCTTTATCTTCCCCTTGGGAAATAAAGCTGACTTGCGGAAACTCTTTTTTTATATTAACCACAAACTCACTGTTAAATTGCTGCATAATTTCACGGGCATTGGCAATATCTGAATTTATGCTCGCCTTTACGGTCAGCGAATTGACACTGTTAACTCTCTGAATGCGTGAAAATGCTGTTTTTTGCTCAAACTCAGCAATACTGGAGAGAGGGACAAGGCGGCCATTGGCAGCTGTGACCGCAAGCTCCTCTAAATCCCGGATACTTGCGTTCTGCGTAAATTCGGCGACGCGCACGGCGATATCAATATTATCATTGTTTTGCTGGACGGTGAGATTAGTGCTGCCTTTTAATGCACTGCGCAAAGTTAATGCGACTTGTGAGGCATTTACCCCCATGACACCTGCATTATCTTTTAAACGAATATGAAATTCGCTTCGCCCGTAATGTAAGTCGTCAGAGAGATTAAACACCCCGTCATATTTTTTAAGCCATTTTTGTAAAGCCCAACTGACCTCTTTAAGGATTTCTAACGAACTGCCCTGGATACGGATATCAATGCCGTTACCGGCAATACCACGCTCTTTATCGGTAAAATTAAGCGCAATCATATCCGCAATGGGACCGACCTTTTTTTTCCAATCCTGAATTAAGTTTTTGATACTGACCTGACGATACTGGGCAGGTAACAGATCCGCACTGACAGTGGCCAGATGCGGCCCGGATTCCTGCGCATCAATATTAACATTGTATAAAACAGTATGGCTATTCACTAAAGGCGGAGAATCAGGAAAGGACTCCTGATATTCTTTATTCATCACTGTTAATGCATCTGTAACTTTTTTGACGGCATCCTCTGTCTGAGCTAATAAACTACCTTGAGGCAAAAAAATACGGGCTTGTAATACATCGCTTTCAAGCGTCGGCATCGCTTTAAATTTGAGTAAACCGGCGGGGATGGTCGCGCTTGAGAGCATCACCAGCATAAACAAAACGCCAAGACTAAAATAGGGTGATTTCATCGCATTATTCGACACCGGAACGATCAGCCTATCACGCAAGCCTTCGAATAACTTAATAAATCCGCTGCGAATTTTGTTCGGCGGTGTATTTAAATGGCTGTGTGCAAGGTGGGACGGCAAGATAAAAAAAGCTTCAAAGAGACTCACCAATAACGTGATCAATAAAATAATGGGAATATATCTTAAAACATCGCCCATTTTACCGCTTAAAAACATCAACGGCGCAAGAATGATCATGGTTGTTGCAAATGAGGAGATAACACCGGGAAATACCTCTTTGGTGCCGGCAATCGAGGCAGCAATAGCAGGCATTCCCATCTGCCGTTTTGCCGCGATGTTTTCAGCGATAACTAATGAGTCATCCATCAATAAACCAATGGCAACAATTAAACCAACCAGCGTCATCATATTGATTGAATATCCCAACCAATACATTACAAAAACAGCACCGAGGAAAGAAACCGGCAGCCCCATTGCCACCCAGAAGCTGAAGCGGATATTAAAAAATGCCCACATCACTAAAAACACCAAGATTAATCCCTGCAGTCCATTACTGGCTAAAATACGCAGGCGTTCCTGGATATTAACACTGACATCCTGGGTGAGTGTTAACAGTAGGCCATCCGGTGCAATTTGTTGCTCCTTCTCCAGCATAAACTGAATCGCATCACGGACTTTCAGGGAATCCTGATTATAATTTTTAGAGATCTCCAGCAGCGCCGCACGTTGATCATTAAACAGTATCTTATCTTCCGCCAGGGTAAACTGCAGCTCAATCTCTGCTATATCGCCAAGCTGCAGCCCTGTCCCCAACTCGCTGCTTTTTATAATACTTTCTTTAAACTGCTGCACCGTTATGTTTTTCTGATTGAAACGTACATTAACTTGTTCTAATTGATTACTTAGCAGCCCTGCGGGTAAGCTAATACTCTGCTGCTCCACCAAACGGCTTAAATCAGCAATACTGATACCATACTGCTTAAGTAACCAGTCGGAAATACGGATTTCAATCTCCTGATTAGAAAACCCCTGTATTCTCACTTGCGCAATTAACGGGTGTGCTTTTAAGCGTTGCTTAACCTGCTGTGCATAAAGATATAGATCCTGGACAGACATATTGCCGGTGATCGCGATACTGGCAACAGTCGCGATACGATCTAATTTAGTGACACTTACCTGCTCGACGCGTTCGGGAAAATCAGTGATTGCATTCACCTTCTGCTGAATATCCGTGGTGAAGCTATCAATATTTTCGCCCGCTGCCATTTCTGCATTGGCAATCGCTATATTCTCGCGCGCATCACAACGCAGCTCGTCAATAGCGCTTAGGCTGTCTAAAGCTTCTTCGAGCGGCTCACAGATCTCCTGTGACACTTCTTGAGGAGAAGCACCGGGATAACCTATGCGTATTTCAACGTTTTTTGTCGGCGTAAGCGGAAAAGTATCTTTCTGCAGCTGCGGCAGGGCAAAAAAACCGAGCATTAAAATGGCAAACATCAGCACATTAGCAGCAGTTGGGTGTCGGGCAAAAAAGGCGATCATAGCGCCTCCTGTTTTTTACTGTTTTTTTCTGCCGTAAACCCGGTGGTTTTATCTAACCAGTTAAGTGTTTTTTTGTCCTCTAGCGGTTTTAATTTCATGCCGGCAATGGCTGGAGATAATGGGCTTAATATCACTTTATCACCGGCAGTTAAACCTGATCTTATGACCACAATCTGTTGTTGCACAAAGTCAATTTCGACCGCTTTTATCTGCAGTTTATTATCCAAGTCAAGGATATAAACCTGATTGTTATGAATGGCCGTGCTTGGCAGTAATAATTGATTATTTAATATTGAGGCTTTTAATGTCACCTTCACAAAGGTATTGCGAATTAATGGCGGGCGGCTTCCCGGAGATGCTTTTTGGTAAGGGTTATCAATGCGTACCACAATACTTTGACTTTGGGTTTGCGCGTCCAATAAACCGCCGGTTCGGTCAACGCTCCCCTGCCAGTTTATTGTTCTGTCTGCAGTTTGCAGCTCAACAATTGCCTGTAATTCGGTATGCAGATTACTGCTCAATCTATTCTCTTTTGTTGTTTTTCTTAACGGGCGCATTTTGCCGATAGGAAATTGAGCACTGACTTCGGCAGCCTCTAAACCATCTGCTTTGAGTAATAATTCACCGCGATTAATATAGGTTGCGATACCGATATTGACATCGGTAATGCGAATATCATAGGGTGCACGTAAGATGGTTTTTTCTAAATCTAAATCAATAATCGCAAGCTGGCTGGTTAATACTTTTTGCTCCGCCTGATTAATTAACAAACTGTTTTTTAACGTTTGTAATTGCTGCTCACTATTTAAAAACAGGCGCTTACTGGCATCTTTAGCCGTTTTTGAAATATTTCCGGTTGCGCTAAGACGTTCAACACGCTGCAGCTCGTTTTTTTGCAGATCAAAATCTTGCTGGGCAATCTCTAATGAGGAGGCAATGGTGGTATCTTTTAACTTGGCGACCTCAAACTGCGCCTGTAGTTGCGCTTTGGCTAACAGCAATGGAGCTGGATCAATTTTAAGTAATATTTCGCCCTTATTAATAATTGTGCCACTGTCCAGATTGTCGGACATCCAAATAACAGTTCCCGATAACTCAGACTGCGCCAACCACTCGCTGGCGGGTTGAATATACCCATAACCGCTGGCGGTAGGTTGTATTTTACGGGGAGACATTTTAATCACCCGAACGACCGTGGGGCTGGCCGCTTTACTATTTTGAGGTGGGGCTTGCTTAAGCAATGGAGCAAAGAATAGGGCTAACATGCCTAACAGTAGCGGCGGGATCCACAAAAGGCGTTTTTTCCAACTAAATTTACTATCCATATTTCAATCCCAGATTATTTAGCTACAACTAATTTAGCTTATTGTAGTTTAATCCCAAGGTTAAGTTAGTTAAATTTATCACAATTAATATCTGCTTATGCGAGTATCCCCTAAGATATAAAAGATGGGAGCTTGTGCTGCACAGAAAACAATCCTTACAACAGATTCGGCCTTGAAGCTAGTGCGCACAAACTCATTTCAACTATCTGCTTCATCTTTTATTTTTTTGTTTGATATTTAATTTACTTGTGATGAAATACACTTATCAGATGTTGCAGTGCATTCGGCAAAATAAGCAGCGTAAATGATTAGGAGAATACTTTTTGATTTCGATAGTTATACCTGCGAAGGATGAGGCAGCTAACATTAGCTCATTACTTACTGAAATTTGTCATGCCCTGCAAGATAAATCAGATTTCGAAGTTGTCGTTGTGGATGATGGCAGCAGCGACAATACCTATAACCAAGTGCTTAGCACAGCGCAACAACTGGGTTGTGATGCCAAAGTAATCCGTCATCAAAACAGCATCGGTCAAAGTACGGCTATATACACAGGGGTCAATCATGCTCGCGGTGAATATATTGTTACCATGGATGCCGATGGCCAGAATGATCCGGCAGATATCCCCGCTATGTTGTCCCTTCTGCCCGAGATTCAGAAGGCTGATTTTTGCATTGCCGGTTACCGTAAAATACGCAAAGATACAGCCTGGAAACGTTTTCAGTCCCGCTTGGCCAATGCAGTCCGGGATGCCATGCTGCACGATGGTGTGCCTGATACCGGGTGCGGCCTCAAGCTGTTTCCTAAAGCAACCTTCATGCGCCTGCCCTATTTTGACCATATGCACCGCTATATTCCGGCTCTGGTCCGCCGTATCGGGGGCGAGGTACATATCGTGGTTGTGAATCACAGGGATCGACAGCAGGGAGAATCCAAATATACAGCCTGGAACCGCATGTGGGTTGGCATCGTTGATATTCTCGGTGTCATGTGGCTGAACCGCCGCTCGAAGCTTGCCAGCATAGCAAAAACCGCTGATAGCTGGAGCAAGTAAGATTAAACGTCTCTTTAAAACTCTGGGATTCATAGGCCTCCTGCTGGCGCTC
>DATCZZ010000423.1:0-2367 GCA_036525635.1 Psychromonas sp.
ACGGGGTAATGGCGCCAAAACTTGATCCCAGAAAATAAGCGATGCCGCGATGTTTACCCGCCAGATAATCACGTACCTTTTCCACATTGAGGGAGGCGCGCAGCAGGGCGATCAGATAGATCATCACAATCAGCAGGACAAAAATTTTGCTGGTGTCCTCGATAAAAAAGTGCACCGCATCGGCAAGCTTAGTGCCGGCAGTAAGCTGCAATACAGCGTAAGTCAGCCAGTCGGCTAACGAAGTGAAAATTTCAAACATTAGGCTTCTCCAAACCAGTGACGGGTGCTATTGGCAAAATACACTAAGGACAACATCACCGGCACTTCGACCAGTACCCCAACAACCGTTGCCAATGCCGCGCCTGAGTGCAGACCAAACAGAGAGATCGCCACAGCGACCGCCAGTTCAAAAAAGTTAGAGGTGCCAATTAGCGATGCCGGGGCGGCAATGTTATAGGGTAGCTTGATCGCTTTAGCCGCGGCGTAGGCAATGACAAAAATGCCGTAACTCTGGATCAGTAAGGGAACGGCTATCAGTAAAATGGTCTGTGGTTGTGCCAGAATAGTTTGTGCCTGAAAGCTGAATAGTAGAATAACGGTGCTTAATAAACCAATGATCGACCACGGTTTGCTTTTTGCAAGAAAGATTGTGATGTTCTCATCGCTGTGGTTGCGTTGAAGGTAATGGCGAGTGATCCCTCCTGCGAGCAAAGGTAAAACCACATAAAGCACCACTGACAGTAACAAAGTTTCCCAAGGTACACTAATGTCGCTTACCCCTAACAGAAAAGCACTGATCGGCGCAAAGGCGAATACCATAATAATGTCATTAACAGAAACCTGTACCAGGGTGTAATTTGCATCCCCTTTGGTCAGCTGACTCCAGACAAAGACCATCGCGGTGCAGGGAGCTACGCCCAGCAGGATCATCCCTGCGATGTACTGATTAGCATCTTGCGGAGCAACCCAAGAAGCAAACAGCACTTTAAAAAATAACCATCCCAATGCCGCCATCGTAAACGGCTTGATAAGCCAGTTGATGATCAGGGTGAGCATTAAACCTTTCGGTTTTTTGCCAACATCCTTTACTGAGCTGAAATCAATCTGCACCATCATCGGATAGATCATCACCCAGATTAACAGCGCGACGATTAAATTGACATGGGCCCATTCCAGCCTGGCAATTTGCAAAAATGCCCCCGGAAATAAGCTGCCGAGAAAGACCCCGACAAGGATACAGATAGCAACCCAGAGAGATAAATAACGTTCAAAAATACCCATTTTAAATTCCTTCTCTAGTCTACTTAGCTGGGCAGCCGCAGCTTTGGGCACGCTCGGGCCGACCTTTCATCTGCGACAGCCTGTGTCTGTTTTCGGTCAAATACTCTCTGTTATTATCCGCTGTTTCAGTCAGGACACTTTTTGCCCAAGCGGGGAGCTGCGGATTGATCCGATAGAACACCCACTGCCCCTGTCTGCTGTCGATCAGCAATTCACATTTCCTCAGTTGCGCGAGATGACGGGAGATTTTCGGTTGGATCTCCTGCAGCGCTTCCATTAATTCACAGACACAGAGTTCATCTTCCAAGGTAATTAATAATAGACAACGCAGACGGGTATCGTCGGCCAAGCATTTGTAAAACTGGACTGGATCCATAACACACCTTAACTACTTATTATGCACGAGCAAAAACTGCTTATTTGTTCATTGAGATTTTTTGATGTTTGATATGCAAATAAGACATATGAATAATCATATATATGAAATATAGAATATATCAATAATGGTAACTGTCAAATTTCTTTTGCCGGAAAACATAAAACAGTCGAAGAGGGAGGCTGGTTAAAATGAATGCTAAACGTATTTTTTAAACTATATGGCGCTCTAGCTTGGTATAAAATATTTGCGCCTTTTAGGATAAGTGTTTTTCAGAGGATTGTGCTGCCAATCGATTTGCGGTTCGAGGAGGGCGGCTAGAAGATAATAGCTGATCATTAAATAACCGTTTTATACCTCTTTCAGCCAATGCTCCGCCATGTGATAACCTAATTTTATCATCTCTGCCGAACGTTCAAATTCGAGGGTGCCGCAAACATTTCTCGCAATTTCAATCACATAATCCGCAGGGTAAGCCGCCAGCTTTTGCCGTGCGATAGTACTTTGCATCGCATCAATGGCTAATTCCGCTATATTGTAGGTGCGCCAGTCAATCACTTTTTCATATTGGGCCTGTTTACTGGGTGCTAAATGTTGGGCAACACCTTTAAAATTAGAGGTGAAAAATGATCCGTTGCCAGAAGATCGTTTTTTGGCTATCTCATCTAGATTATGATGAATTGAACCGCCCAGGTTCACCGCAATAGTGA
>DATCZZ010000424.1:0-6329 GCA_036525635.1 Psychromonas sp.
ATCAGTAATGTTTTGATCTCTTCAGTCGTCAGTCCCAGGCTTTCTTTAACTGCCTGCAGTAGCGGCGCAAAGTTAAACCAGACCGCAAAGGTAATAAAAAAAGCGATCCAGCTTAAATGTAGTGTTTTCATCTTTCCTGAAAAAGAGAACAAGTTAAATGTAGTTTTATCCACAATTTTATCCTTTTAATAATAATCAATAGCAATATTAGTTAAGCAAAACCAGCCATAAAAATGGTTAACTGGCATGTTTCAGCTGAATTTCGTCATTCTCTTTGCGTACTAAATAGGTTTTTAACTGATGCTCCGGGGCCTCCAAACACAGCCCCGTCTGCAGATTAAAATGTTGTTTATATAAAGGCGAAGCAACGTAGATCTCTCCCTGCAGTGAAGCCATAATGCCGCGCGAAAGCACGCTGGCATTAGCAATAGGGTCAAAATTGCTGACCGCATATAACTGCTCGCTACGCTGGCAGTAAAAGATAGCAACGTGCTCTTGTTCAAACAGCGCACAAATACCGGTGTTTGGCGTAAGATCCTGGAACTTGCAGATTTTTGTCCATTGGCTCATTTTTATCCCCTTATTCGGTCAATTCTAAAACATCAATTTTCTGGATTTTCACCGCGGTCGCGGGAATGCGCTGTTTACGATCGCGCTTGAAAGCGAGATGATTATCAATCTGATCACTATTGATAAAGTGTTTAAAGCGTTGCAGTTTTTGCGGATCGCTAATGGTGGTTTTCCATTCACATTGATAGTTATCGATATTATCGCGCATCGCCTGTTCCAGCTCAGAGCAGATGCTTAACTTATCCTCAATCACCACCTCTTTAAGGTAATTTAACCCTCCGGCCATGTTTTCTAGCCATACGGAGGTACGTTGCAGACGATCGGCGGTGCGGATATAAAACATCAGCAGACGATCCACATATCGGATCAGGGTTTGATCATCAAGATCCGAGGCAAACAGATCGCCATGGCGAGGACGCATGCCGCCATTACCGCAGACATATAAATTCCAGCCTTTATCGGTGGCAATCACGCCGATATCTTTGCTTTGTGCTTCGGCACACTCACGGGTACAACCGGAAACGGCAAATTTAATTTTGTGCGGAGAGCGCAGCCCTTTGTAGCGATTTTCCAGTTCAATGGCGAAACTGGCACTGTCTTTTACCCCGTAACGGCACCAGGTGCTGCCCACACAGGATTTAACGGTACGTAATGATTTACCGTAGGCGTGACCCGTTTCAAAACCGGCATCGATCAGCTTTTGCCAAATGATAGGTAATTCATGCAGCTGCGCACCGAACAGATCGATACGTTGTCCACCGGTGATCTTGGTATAAAGATCAAACTCTTTAGCAACTTCCCCTAAAACAATCAGTTTGTCCGGTGTAACCTCCCCGCCGGCAATACGCGGCACCACTGAGTAGGTGCCATCTTTTTGAATATTCCCGAGGAAGATATCGTTGCTGTCCTGCAGCTCCATGTGCTCATCCTGTAAAATATAATCATTCCAGAACGAAGCAAGGATAGAGCCAACGGCGGGTTTACAAATTTCACAGCCCAGTCCATGACCATGCTCACTGAGCAGATGATCAAAGGTTTTAATCTGTTTAATACGCACAATATCAGCCAGCTCCTGACGGGAGTAGGCAAAATGCTCACAAAGATGGTTATTTACTTCAAACCCTAAACTGGCCAGCTCGGAGTCCAGTACCTGTTTGGCCAGTGCAGAGCAGCCGCCACAACCGGTCGACGCTTTGGTTGCATCTTTCAGATCCCCCATGCTGCAGCAGCCTGCGGCAACGGCACTTTTAATATCCCCTTTGGTAACATCAAAACAGGAGCAGATAGCCGCGCTGTCCGGTAGGGCTTCAACCCCTAATCCAGCGCCGGCTTCTTCACCGCTGCTGGGCAAAATCAGTACCGATGGGTTAGCGGGCAGCTGCATATCATTGAGTAACAGCTGCAGTAACGAGCCATAGGCTTGTGCATCCCCCACCAGCACGGCACCCACTAATTTAGTGCCATCGGCAGAGACGATCAGGCGTTTATAAACCTGTTCAATTTCATCATGGTAGGTGTAGGACTGAGCGCCCGGTGTTTTCCCGTGCACTTCACCAATACTGGCCACATCGATACCCAGCAGTTTCAGCTTGGTGCTCATATCTGCACCGGTAAATTCAAGGGATTCCCCTTTAATATGCCCCGCTGCGACCTTAGCCATCTGATAGCCTGGCGCCACCAGACCAAAAATGAAGTTCTCCCACAGAGCACATTCGCCAATGGCATAGACATTTTCGATATTGGTCTGACAGTAATTATTAATAACAATACCGCCACGCTCGCCAACAGTTAAGCCGAACTGACGGGCCAATTCATCCTGCGGGCGTATGCCTGCAGAAAAGACGATGGTATCGGTCTCTAAAAACGTGCCGTCAGCAAAGTTCATACGGTAACGACAGCTCTCCCCTGCGACAATTTCCGTGGTCGCTTTTTCGGTATGCACCTGCACCCCAAGATCTTCAATTTTACGGCGCAACAACTGACCGCCGCCCTGATCCAGCTGCACAGCCATCAGACGCGGAGCAAATTCCACCACATGGGTTTCCAAGCCTAAATTTTTCACCGCATTGGCGGCTTCCAAACCGAGCAAACCACCGCCTATTACGACCCCCACTTTACTGACTTTCCCCGATGCGGTGATCGCTTCGAGATCATCAATGGTACGGTAAACATGACAGTGTTGTTGATCATTACCGGGAATGGGTGGTACAAAGGGATAGGAGCCGGTAGCAAGAATTAATTTGTCATAGGATTCAATGCGCCCACTCTGCGTGACCACCTGGTTATTCTCCGTATCCAGTTTGACCACTTTATCGTTAAGGACAAACTTAATACCGTTTTCATTGTAATAATCAGCATCGGTCAGGGCTAAATCCTCGGCGCTTTTACCCGAGAAAAAACCACTTAACTGGACGCGGTCATAAGCGAGCCGAGACTCCTCTGAAAAAGTAATCACTTCGTAATCAACGTGTTCATCATTAATGATGTTATCAATAAACTTGTGACCGACCATGCCGTTTCCGACCACGATAATGCGCTGTTTAGTCATATTGTTACTTTCCTTTGTTGTAAATATAGTGCATGTTTAAGCAGACAGTTGCACGCAGTGCTGAGTGCTCTCTGCATAGTTTAAATTTTCGGCGCTGAACCATTGCAGTTGTTCTGCAAGTGATACCACTTTGCCAACCATAATCAGCGCGGGGGAGATAACCTGCTGGCTCGAAACTAACCATGCAAGCTGGCTAAGTTCGCCGGTTACCACACGTTGTTCGGGACAGCAGCCCTTTTCAATCAGTGCAACAGGTGTTGCTTTGCTTAACCCCGCGGCAATTAGTTGCTTGGCAATCATCTCCGCTTTGCTCAGTCCCATATAAAAGACCAGGGTATGATCTAATTTCGCCAGCGCCTGCCACTCAATCGCCAGCTCTTTTTCAGCGTGGGCCGTGACAAAAGTACAACCCTGAGATAAACCGCGATGGGTTAATGGGATACCGGCATAGCTGCTGCAGCCTGCTGCCGCTGTAATACCGGGGATTATTTCAACGTTGAAACCCGCTGCTTTCAGGAGCAGCATCTCTTCAGCGCCCCGGCCAAAAACAAATGCATCGCCGCCTTTTAAACGGCACACATTTAATCCTTGGCTCGCTTTTTCAATTAATAACTTGTTAATTTCATCCTGCGTCGAACTGTGTGCTCCCTTAGCCTTCCCCACATAAATGGTTTCGCTGTGCGCTGGAAAAAGTGCACGAATCGCCTCACTGACTAAGTTGTCAAAGATGATCACATCGCACTGCTCTATACAGCGCAGTGCTTTTACCGTCAGTAAATCGGGATCACCCGGACCCGCACCGACTAAGCTCACTCGGCCAAAAGGAAGGGAAGTTTTTTGCTTGTTGATAGATGCAATATTATTGGCATGCCGGATCTCAGTTGTGTTTAATAACAACCTTTCCACATTCGCTTTGATTTTCTTCTGTGAACCCATTTTTCATCCGAATATTATTGATTACTAAAAAACTCATTAAGTTAAATTGAACCATTCAGGCAACAATTGCTTAACATCTTTTGCTGTTTTACTTGCAATTGAGGTGCCAACTCATAAAAACGGATAACAGAAAGCAGCTAAAAACCAGAAAATCAAGGAGTTAATAAAAACTACTTGTTCCTTTTTGATATATAAAATCAGTTTTTAAATATTGTTTTCGCATAAAAATGCACAAATAAAGTGCACTGCGCACCAATGCGTTGCGTTTTTGTTAAAAATCACCAGCAGTTGTAAAAAAATGGTTAGCAATAATGCTGTAGGGCTTTCTAAAAGAAAAACTTAAGCAACTGTTTTTTAAGTAGAATCAATCTCTTTTTATTTTATTGTTAAAATTTCAGCGTAGTTGGTGCGCACTTTGCAAACTACTTCCTTGTACTCACAAAGCGGTACACGACTACTAAAAGAAAAGATAAGTTCGCAGCGGAAGAGAGGAAGCATGACAATTGAGAAAAGCCTATGGACAAAAACAACCTGTGCCTATTGTGGTGTCGGCTGTGGCGTAGAAGCTAAAACAAATGCACAGGGTTTGCTTGATATTCGCGGAGACAAAGATCACCCGGCCAATTATGGCCGTTTATGCTCCAAAGGCCTGGCGTTAGGCGAAACAGTAGTACACGAAGGGCGTTTACTGCACCCTACCATAGATGGCATGATAACTGATTGGCCAAGTGCATTAAGCCATGTCGCGGCGCAGTTTTCTCAGACCATCGCCGAGTTTGGCCGCGATTCCGTGGCCTTTTATGTTTCCGGACAGCTGCTCACCGAAGATTATTATGTCGCCAATAAGCTGATGAAAGGCTTTATAGGCAGCGGCAATATCGATACCAACTCCCGTTTATGTATGTCTTCTTCGGTAGCAGGCCATAAACGCGCCTTCGGCGCCGATGCCGTGCCCGTCTGTTATGACGATTTAGAAAAAACCGATATGGTGGTGATCACAGGATCCAACCTCGCATGGTGTCATCCGGTCTTATTTCAGCGTTTAAAGGCCGCTAAACAGGCACGTCCCGAACTGTTTATTGTGGTCATAGATCCGCGCAAAACGGATACCTGCGACATTGCCGATCTGCATCTGGCGATCCGCCCCGGCGCCGATGTGGCACTGTTTAATGGCCTGTTAAGCTATCTTGCCGAGCATAAAAAAACCGACCCAACTTATATTAATAACTACAGTGAAGGATTTGCACAGGCATTAAGCAGTGCCATTAACGAATCAGCTGACCGCAATGATTTTATAAAAAAAGTAGGGTTAAGCGAGGCGCAACTGCAGGCGTTTTACCAGAGATTTTCCAGTACTGAAAAGGTGCTGACCATCTATTCACAGGGGGTTAATCAGTCCTCCCAGGGGACGGATAAAGTGAACAGTATTACCAACTGCCATCTTGCTACTGGCCGTATCGGCAAGGAGGGGATGGGGCCCTTTTCTGTCACCGGACAGCCGAATGCGATGGGCGGGCGTGAAGTAGGCGGCCTGGCCAACACGCTGGCAGCCCATATGGATTTTGGCAATGCATCACACCATCAACTGGTCAGTGATTTTTGGCAAACCGGGCAGCTCGCCACAAAACCGGGTTTAAAAGCGATTGAGCTCTTTGATGCTATCGATGCAGGTAAAATAAAGGCTGTGTGGATCATGGCCACCAACCCGGTGGTGAGCCTGCCCGACAGCAATAAAGTTATTCGCGCCCTGAAAAAATGCCCCCTGGTGGTGGTCTCTGATTGCATTAAAGATACTGACACCACACGTCTGGCCAATGTGCTGCTGCCCGCTCAGGGCTGGAGTGAGAAATCCGGCACGGTAACCAACTCCGAGCGCCGTATCTCCCGCCAGCGTCGCCTGTTACCGACCCCCGGGGAGGGCAAAGCGGATTGGTGGATCATCTCTCAGGTTGCCCAAAAAATGGGCTTTCAGAATGCCTTTGATTATCGCCATGAAGGGCAGATCTTTGATGAATATGTCAAGATGACCACGCTTGATAATGCAGAGGGGCAATCGCGCGCCCTGAACCTGATTGGTCTAGCTGACCTGACGCCCCAAGCCTACAACAATCTGCCGCCACAGCAGTGGCCGGTCACTGAATATCAGAGCAAGGTGGTTCAGCAACGTTTATTCGGCGATAAGCGCTTTTTTACCGCCAATGGCAAGGCGCAGTTTATTGCCGTGGCCCATCAAGCGCCTTTAAGTTTATCGACGAAAAATTATCCCTTTATTCTC
>DATCZZ010000425.1:0-4321 GCA_036525635.1 Psychromonas sp.
ATTCACCGTGCCATTTTAGGCTCACTTGAGCGCTTTATTGGTATTCTGACAGAAGAGTACGCGGGCATTTATCCGACATGGTTATCACCTAAACAGGTAGTTGTGATGAACATTACTGATAAACAGTCCGATTTTGTCGAAGAAGTCGTAAATAAATTGAAAAAATCAGGGGTTAGAGCCATTTCGGACTTGAGAAATGAGAAGATAGGCTTTAAAATCCGCGAGCATACTTTAAAGCGTGTTCCGTATCTGCTTGTTATCGGCGATCAAGAAGTCGAAGCAAATGAAGTTGCGGTAAGAACACGTAAAGGTGATGATTTGGGTAAATTCAAAGTAGAAGACTTTGTCGCCCACGTTAAAGAAGAAATCATCACACGTCGTTAAATTTTTTAGGAGGATTTGTTATAAAAGGTGCAAAAAAAGCCCCACAACAGGGCAATAAACATCGTTTGAATGAAGAGATCACAGCAACAGAAGTTCGTCTGTCTGACTCTGAAGGCAAACCAGTTGGTATCGTTTCATTGGATGAAGCACTAAATATGGCGATTGAAGCCGATCTGGACTTGGTTGAGATCAGCCCTAACGCAGAGCCACCAGTTTGTCGCATCATGAATTATGGCAAATTCTTGTACGAAAAGACTAAATCCGTGAAAGAACAGCGGAAGAATCAGAAACAGGTTCAGTTAAAGGAAATAAAATTCCGTCCTGGAACTGATGAAGGCGATTATCAGGTAAAACTACGCAACCTGACTCGCTTTTTAGAAGAGGGTAACAAAGCTAAAGTAACACTGCGTTATCGTGGTCGTGAAATGGCACATCAATCATTAGGGGTTAATTTGTTAAATCGTATTAAAGATGATTTAGCGGAGATATCCGTTGTCGAGTCTTTCCCGAAAATGGAAGGCCGTCAAATGGTGATGGTGTTAGGCCCAAAACGTGCTAGCTAGGGCATAAAGTAGTGTAAAATGCAGTTTCAATAGATATAAACTGCATTTACATTCGCCTTACTGGTTTAATTTAAATTAGAACAATGCGGAGTTCGCAATGCCTAAAATGAAATCTAACAAAGGTGCTGCAAAGCGCTTTAAAAAGACTGCTTCTGGTGGTTTTAAGCGTAAGCAATCACACTTGCGTCATATCCTTACTAAGAAGTCTACTAAACGTAAACGCCACCTACGTGCACAAAGCATGGTAGCGAAAGTAGACGTACCTCAAATCAACAGAATGTTGCCATTTGCTTAAGTAAGGAATAAAAGATGCCAAGAGTAAAACGTGGTGTACAAGCGCGTGCACGTCATAAGAAAGTCTTAAAACAAGCTAAAGGTTACTACGGAGCTCGTTCACGTGTTTATCGCGTAGCAGTTCAAGCCGTAACTAAAGCAGGACAATACGCTTACCGTGACCGTCGTCAACGTAAACGTCAATTCCGTCAACTATGGATTGCACGTATTAACGCTGCATCTCGTCTAAGCGGTCTATCTTACAGCCGTTTCATCAATGGTCTTAAAAAGGCTTCTGTTGAAATCGACCGTAAGATCCTTGCTGATATCGCAGTATTTGATAAAGCAACATTTGCGCATTTAGTTGAAGTAGCTAAAAAAGCACTTGCTTAATTCTATTGCTTTAAGTGATTAGATTTTTAAAGGAGACAGTATGTCTCCTTTTTTTATGCCTAATAAACGCTCTTTCTTAGGGGCGGGGTGAATTAGACGATAGTCTAGTGCCCGAAAAACCTGAGCTCGTTCAGTTTGCCCTGCATCCTGGAAAACTGTACTGCTTTTTTCCCTGTTTAAAGTAACTGATTGTCTTAGTTACTTGACTTCACTTTGTTCATCCTTAAACTACAGCGATTTACTCTTTCGGAATGCCCCACATGAAAGTTTCAGATTTCTCTTTTGAATTACCACCGGCATTAATTGCTCGATATCCTAAACAAGACCGCTCAGCAAGTCGTCTATTGTCCTTAGATGGAAATTCCGGTGAATTAAAGCACTTAAACTTTACGGATATTGTCGAACTCATTGATCAAAAAGATCTGCTGATTTTTAATGATACGCGCGTTATTCCTGCTCGACTTTTTGGTGAAAAAGAAACTGGCGGAAAAATAGAAGTTTTAGTTGAGAGGGTGCTCGATGATAAAAGTTTCCTGGCACATGTGCGGAGCTCTAAATCCCCTAAACCGGGCTGTAAATTACGCCTGGAAGATAAAATTGATGCCGTGATGGTAAAGCGCCACGGGCCACTTTTTGAAATACACATTGATCATCAAAGCAGTGTATTAGAACTCCTTGAGTCAATCGGTCATATGCCCTTACCCCCTTATATTGATCGCCCTGACGAAGATGCGGATAAAGAACGTTACCAGACCGTCTATAATAAAAATCCAGGTGCTGTCGCAGCCCCGACTGCCGGTTTACATTTTGATCAGGCATTGCTGGCCAAACTGCAGAGTAAGGGGGTTGATTTTGCCTTTGTGACCCTGCATGTAGGAGCGGGTACCTTTCAACCGGTAAAAGTAGATAATATACTCGATCATCAAATGCACAGTGAATATGCGCAGGTCTCGCAGGAAGTGGTCGATAAAATAAAAAATACCAAAGCCAGAGGTGGCCGTGTTATCGCGGTTGGTACAACCTCAGTCCGCTCCATTGAAAGTGCCGCACAGGCAAGTTTGCAAAACGGCCAGCCGCTTTCGCCATTTTTTTCTGAAACGAGTATTTTCATCTATCCGGGTTATCAATTTCAGGTAATCGACGCGCTGATCACCAATTTCCATCTGTCAGAATCAACACTGTTGATGCTGGTTAGCGCTTTTGCCGGTAAGGAAAATATAGATAACGCATACAAAGTGGCGATTGCGGAAAAATACCGTTTTTTCAGTTACGGTGATGCGATGTTTTTAACTAAAAAAACCAATTCTTAATACAAACAAAAAGTTAGTCAGACTGTTTATCTGATAAGGAAAAATATGAAATATAAATTACTTGCAACCGATGGTCGTGCTCGTCGCGGCCGCCTGACCTTCGAACGCGGTAGCGTTGATACGCCGGCCTTTATGCCCGTTGGCACTTACGGTACAGTAAAAGGGATGACGCCCGAAGAGGTGGACGCAACCGGTGCTCAGATTTTACTGGGGAATACTTTTCATCTGTGGCTACGGCCTGGTCAGGAGGTGATCAAGCAGCATGGTGACCTGCATGATTTTATGAATTGGAAAGGACCCATATTAACCGATTCAGGCGGTTTCCAGGTATTTAGCTTGGGCCAGTTGCGTAAGATCAAAGAGGAGGGCGTGTATTTTCGCAGTCCTGTCAACGGGTCAAAAGTATTTTTATCGCCGGAAGTCTCCATGGATATACAGTATGACCTGGGATCTGACATTGTGATGATCTTTGATGAATGTACGCCATACCCGGCAACAGAAGAAGAAGCTGATATTTCCATGAAACTTTCACTGCGCTGGGCAGAGCGCAGCCGTAACCGTTTTGACGAACAGCAAAACCCGAATGCCTTATTTGGTATTATTCAGGGGGGGTGTTATGAACATTTACGTGATATCTCCTTGGATGGTTTAACTAAGATAGGTTTTGATGGTTACGCGATTGGCGGTCTTGCAGTTGGCGAGCCCAAAGAGGAGATGCACCGTATTTTAGAATATATCACGCCTAAAATTCCGGAAGATAAACCGCGTTATTTAATGGGGGTTGGTAAACCTGAAGACCTTGTCGAAGGTGTGCGTCGCGGTGTTGATATGTTTGACTGTGTTATGCCGACCCGTAATGCGCGTAACGGTCATTTATTCACCACCGACGGGGTGGTGAAAATTCGTAATGCCAGACACCGTGAAGATACATCTCCTTTAGATGCTGAGTGCGATTGTTACACCTGTAAAAATTATACACGTGCATACTTATATCATCTTGATAAATGTGGTGAAATACTGGGTGCAAGACTAAACACGATCCATAACTTACGTTATTATCAACGTTTAATGAAAGGTTTGCGTGATGCCATTGAACAGGGTAAATTAGAAGACTTTGTTGAGACGTTTTATCAGCGCATCGGAAAACCCAAACCGGCATTGGACGATTAACAATTAATTAACAACAATAATATTTAATTTCAACTTACAAGGATAACAAAATGAGTTTATTTATTTCGCAAGCACATGCAGCAGCTGAAGGTCAAGCCGATGGCGGTATGTCTTTAATTTTTATGATGGTCGTTTTTGCTGCGATATTCTACTTTATGATTTATCGTCCTCAGGCAAAACGCACCAAACAACATAAAACACTGATGGAAAGTATCGCTAAAGGCGATG
>DATCZZ010000426.1:0-3853 GCA_036525635.1 Psychromonas sp.
AACGTCCACTTAGATGCAGTAGAGCATGGTGATGGCATTGCCTTTTTACATGCAGTGCAGGAAGGTGCAGCGAACAAAAGCTACGGTTTACAGGTTGCGGCGTTAGCGGGCGTACCCAAAGAGGTGGTGAATAATGCCAAGCACAAATTACGGCAATTAGAATTAGGTTCGCAGTCTAAAGCGGATATACAGCAAATGCCACTGCAAACATCCTTACCCTTGGAGGAGCAGCAGACTAACCAGGCCTTGTCTTTGCTGGCAGAAATTGATCCGGATGAGTTAACGCCCAAAAAAGCCCTCGAATTAATCTATCTACTGAAAGAGCGCGCTTAAAATAAGTCTAATATTTCTTTTATTAACGGCAAAAAAATGACTGGCTAGCACACCAGTCATTTTGAGTTACCGGGGTAAAGTTATGACTACTGCTGTCTTCTGCTGCCAGTAGCAAGGTGCTTTTCAAACTCTTCACTGTTAAGCACGCCATCCCCATCAAGGTCTAATTCTTCAAAAGTAGGCATATTGGGATTTTCATTCGCACCAATACCAGGGCGGCTCTGCCTGCGCTCCTCAATGCGCCACTGATACTCCTCTTTAGTGACCTGGCCATCAGCATTTCCATCTAACTCCTGATAGGTAAGCTGATATCTTGCCTGATTAGTTGCTCTATTCTTCATTTGGTTTTGGCTTTGACTTTGGCTTTCTTGACCACCGGAACCTTGACCGCCCCCCGGCCCAGCAGCATAAGAAAAACCAGCTAAAAACATTGCCATCAGTGTAATGGCCGTTAGCATTTTACCTTTCATCATCTTTTCCTTTGTACTATGTGAACCCAATACAATTATAGTATTCAAATGAAGTAACAATGGCTATTTCCGGTAAAAAACAGACTTAATCTACTCTGCGCTGAGATTATTTGTAATGGCGCCTAACATAAGCCTTTGTATTAGCTTTTCTCCTGCTCCAATAGCTGGCGTGTGTGCTTGAAAACAACGCAGTTATCATTCATTTTAAGCAGATATTTGCCTAGAATGGTATTACTCAGAGACTAATGCAGCCAAATCAGCCGGGCGGTAATAAAACGATTTTAATACCTTGCCCTGGCGAATTATCTTACCCGACAACTGCACATCTTTTGCACATTTGGCAATAATAAAATCCCCCTTAACGCTATCCATCAATTGAATCCCCTGCTTCGCATAAAATACCTGTGTTTCCTGATATTCCCGGGCATTGCGACATACTTTGCTCATATTGCTCGAATGCACTTCATCCCAACAGGGCAAGAAGTTAATTTCAAGGTGTTTAGCGACATTTAAAAACAGATCTATCAAATAACTGATCTCAATATTATTATTTACCTGCGTTGCTCCGAGGTGCACCAAACGTCCCATCAAAACATAAACACTGTCAACGATCGCATCCGCTTGTTCAATTTTGCAATCGGCCAGGGCCAATTCGGTTAACTCTTCAATAATTAACGAAGTATGCAAAGCATCAGCCTGCGCATCCAATGAAGCAAGATCATCGCAGGGCAGATCAAAAGTCTGACGGAACTGATAAATATCGGCGTATAGGTGGTCATAAATTGGTTGAGTCAATAATGAAAGTTTCATGAGGTAAGCCTTAATTTCATAAAACCCGGATTTTAACAATAAAATGTCAAAAATGAGATGATTTAAAAAAAACATCTCGAGTTTAGATTGTAGCCATTTATACTTAATATACCCAAACTACTTGCAGATGCAGGAATCTGCAAGTAGTTTGGGTATAACAAACAAGTTTGTCTACCTGTGTTAATTATCCCGGCCTACAGAACATGGCAAGCAAGGGAACAACAACTGCCGTCATTCAGGCTGTGTTCATTTTCATATGGTTAGATAACATTAACAGTCATTAACATTGGATCGAATAATTGGGTAAAATAAGCCTTAAACAAGACGAACGCCTCTCTATTAAATTGACTCACCAGATGCATCAAGGTGAATTTCGCCGCATCGATGTTTATTTTTCCCTGCCCAAAGAGATGAGTATTAATAACAATACGCTTTCGGAAACAGATTATTTTAATGCGGGGATCCAATCGCGCAGTGCTTATTATACAGAAGGGCTGCATTTACCGATATTACATACCCGCTTTGCCAGCCGTATGAAACGTTCTCCTGAGGAGTATAAAAACCATCTCAACCTATTTGCTTATCAATATATAGCTGCGCTTGATACCGATATTCAAGAAGCACTTAAAATTGATGACAGTGACGGTTTACGCAACTTTTATAACGCCGCACAAGATATTGCCAATCACAGTGTGACGATTTTAACAAAAAACCGTACCCATACCCCTAAAAATGCCAGCTTAGCGGCAATCTTTGAAAATGTGGATAATTACTTGTCCTGGTATACTGAACAAGCGATATTAGGTATGTTAGTCAACAAACCACGAGTATCTGAGTTTTCTGAAGAGCGTCTCGCACTCTTACAGCTCTGTGAAAACGAAAGCTTATATCGCAAAGCAAAAGTTTATAACTCGCAAGCAACACTCAACGATCCCAACCGCATTGCTAATAAAATGCACCTATTGCGCCGTTTAATTGAATACGGTGTGATTTTTAAAAGCAACACTCAGGTATTAGGTAATATCACCCGAAAAATTGTTACCGGTGTCGCTACCGCATTAATAATGAGTGTGGTGCTGGTATTGATTATTAAAACACAAGGCGCTTTTAGTACCCTGACATCCTTGATGATTTTTATCCTCGCCATCATTTATGGGGTGCGGGAAGTTTTCAAAGATGATTTTAAACAGATGCTCTGGCATTGGATACGTAAGGGAAAACCTAAATGGGCAACAACATTAACCGATCCGACCAGTCGGGAAGAAATAGCAAAACAAAAAATTTGGCTTGATTATATCAAGACACAGAACCTGCCGCCTCAAACCCAAGAGTTATTAGCGAAACGGCATATGCAGAATAAACAGAGTGCGGAGATCTTACATTTCCGTATCGAAAGTAAAATTCTTCGCGATGGATTTCAACGGGGTTACAACACATTGGAAGAAAGCATTAATTTTAGCTTTTTACCCTTTGCGCGTTATTTAGAACGCGGCAGTGGCAAGGTTTATGAACAAAATTCCCCATCGGCAAACAAAGAGAAAATTAAAACCACCTCCATTGAACGCCGCTATCAAATAAATGTCGTTGTCGCCGTAGATCAGGGGGAATACAGGGAGCAATTCGAACGTTATAGAATAACGTTAAATCGCTCGGGTATTATAGAGATTGAAAAAGCAGGCGAATCTGCCCACCAGGACGGGCCGGAAACGGATCGCTATTCTAAATTAAGAAGCTTACTGCACATTAAAAAACGCCGCTAAAAAGATGCGGCACTGTCTGTTTTTTTAGTTGCAGAATAACAGCCCTGTTATTCTGCAACTAAGGTTTCAATGCGGTAAAAACCCTGCTCATTTTCCCCCAATAGTTCCGCTAAAAACGGCAATGATTCCTGCATCTCTTTTTTTAATCTCCAAGGCGGATTAATCACAATCATCCCACTGGAGGTCATGCCGATTTGCTCCGAATCTGCTCGAATACCCAATTCAAACAGCTGAATATTCTTAATGCCCGATGCTATTAATGCTTTTTCCATTTTGTTTATTGTGACGCGATTAACCACCGGATACCACAGCGCATAGGTGCCTGTTGCAAAACGTTTAACCGCCTGTAGCAAAGTTTCAACCACCTGCTGATATTCGCTTTTAATTTCATAGGAGGGGTCGATTAAAATAAAACCGCGACGTTCAACGGGTGGCATATTGGCAATAAGCCCTTTTAACCCATCGCTTTTAGACATCTTA
>DATCZZ010000427.1:0-3690 GCA_036525635.1 Psychromonas sp.
CATACGGCTAGGTTTCCTTACAAGTCAGGTTCTAAAGTAATGTCAAAATCACGGAACTGCGCTGAAATATCCGGGTCTTTAGGTATCGGTAATGTTGTTGCTTTTAGTGCCGCGCGCTTAGCTGATTCACAAAGTTGAACATCGCCGCGGCTGCGGTTGACACTGATCACCAAACCATCAGCAGCTAAACGTATTGCCAGGGTACAACTCTTCCCCTTCATACTGGGCTCCATTTGCCAGTTACGGCTTATTTTATCCTGAATAAGCGCCTTGTAGCGGGCGATTTCAGATAACTGCCTGGAGCTTTGCGCGCTGGAAAATGAATCTTCAAATTGAGCATCCATCTGCTTATCAAGCTCAGCGCGGCGGAGGCGTTCTTTTTCCTGCTCAGCCTTCGCTTTGGCCGCTTTTTCGGCGGCTATTTTTTGCGCTTCTATTTTTTGACGTTTTTCCTCAGCTATTTTTCGGGCTTTTTCTGCTTCCTGTTTTTTACGTTTATCATCAGCAATTTTTTTAGCCTTTTCTGCATCTTGTTTAGCTTTCAATTTTTTTGCCGCTAAGGCTTTTTCTGCGGCGATACGTTCAACCTCTTTTTGCTTACGTAACGTCTCAGCTTTTTCTGCTTGAATACGCTGCTCTTCTTTTTTCTTACGCTGTTCTTCTGCTTTTTGTTTCTCTTGTTGAACTCGCTGCTTTTCTTCTTCTATTTTCTTTTTTTCTGCCCGAATTTTTTCTGCCTTACGCTGCGCCAAATCATCAAATAATTTTTGATTAATAATGGTGGCATTAATAATTGCCACCTCATTTTTAGGTTGCGCTTTAAGAAAGGAGAAATTCACATTCATCAACAGCAGTGCCGCAACAATAATATGCAGTAACAGTGCAGTAATAAAGGCAATTAATGTTGACCTATCTTTCATTCTTCTTCCGGCTCAGTCATCAACCCAAGCGCAGGAACACCAGCCGATTGTAATAACACCATTAAGTCTATAACACTTTTGTAACTAACATCACCGTCACCTTTAACCACAAACTGGGCACTGGGGTCCAATGCCAGTTGAGCACTGACCAGAGCGGTCATCTGTTCGTCATCAAGGGGCGAATCGACGCTATCACCAACACTTAAATAATAACGCCCCTCTTTGTCGATAGACGCAATCAATGGCGGTTTGCTGTCTTCAGGGAGAGCCTCTGCAGCAGCTTGCGGCAAATCAACCTTTACCCCCTGTGTAACAAGCGGAGCAGTTACCATAAAGATAATTAATAAAACCAACATCACGTCAATATATGGCACGACATTAATTTCAGCAACAACGCGGCGTCTCTTGGGACTTCGATATGAATACTGCATAATCTTCCCTAGTCACTTTCAGTCATTGATTGGCGATGTAAAATAGAAGTAAACTCTTCCATTAAGTTAATATACGCAGTTTCTAATTTACCCACTTGCGTTGAATAACGGTTATATGCCATCACCGCCGGAATCGCCGCGAACAGGCCCATAGCGGTTGCGATTAGCGCCTCAGCAATACCTGGAGCCACCATCGACAATGTCGCCTGTTGAACTTGTCCCAGGGCAATGAAGGAGTTCATGATCCCCCAAACTGTGCCGAACAAGCCGATATAGGGGCTGATTGAGCCGATTGTCGCCAACACCGGAAGCCCTGTTTCCAACTCATCAATTTCTCTTGATAAAGTAACGCGCATGGTTCGGTGAGCACCTTCAGTGACGCTATCAACATTGCGCCCGGGCATGCGATGTAATCGTGAAAACTCTTTAAAGCCACTATAAAATATTTTTTCGCCACCGGTAATATGCTCACTACGTGCGGAGGACTCTTTATATAAGCGGCTTAAATCATGGCCAGACCAGAAACGTTCTTCAAAATGTTGTAGCGCTTTTTGCGACATTTTCAGCTTTTTAGTACGTGAGAAAATCAATGTCCACGAATAAACTGACATTCCCAACAAAAGCAGCATTACCAATTTTACAAGCCAACTCGCCTGCAAAAACAAACCTAAAAAAGACATATCAGCATGCACTGGAGATTACCTCGATGATTTCAGCCGGAATAGCTGTGGGTTTCATTTTCTGTAGATTAACACAGGCGATTAGAGTGTCAGCTTGACACAGAAGTTCCCCATTTTCATGAAAAATTTCCTGCTTAAAGGTTAAGCTGGCTTTTCTTCTATGCGTTATTGTTGTTTTTACACTAATCAACTCATTAAAACGGGCGGATTTAATACAATCCATCTCCACTTTACGCACCACAAATGCGATGTTTTTTTTAAGTAAAATATCCTGCTGGATATTAAACTCACGTAAAAACTCTGTGCGCCCGCGTTCAAAAAATTTCAAATAGTTCGCATAGTAAACGACACCACCGGCATCGGTATCTTCATAATAAATTCGTACTGCTAAGGTTGAAATAAACACTCTATCTTTCCATAAGAAATATTTACAATTAACCTACTATAAATGCCGGCTTTTGTCGAATTATGTCTGATTTTTTGGCTTAGTCAATCACAAAAAAAGGGCAATAGATGCCCTTATATATTGAGTGTTAAAGTGCAGAATCACACAACACTGGTGAATAAAAAGCCCAATAGTACCGGCCAGGAAAAATATGGAGAAAAAACTATTTTCCACAACCAGTAGATGGGATAAAAACCTATTCCATGGATAAACGCAGCACTTAACGCCCACATCAATATTGTTAAATAACCATGCGCCAGTTCGGCTGAACTAGCGGCTAAATGGTTAGGATATACAAGCAATAATCCACTCAGGGCTAACGCCAGCAGAATTGAAAAAATGCGCGTTAACAGATGCTGAAACGGGCGGTGCAGAATATCAATGTAATAGTTAAGACGGTTGATCTTCATTATCACTGCCAGACTTTTCATTTTCTTCATGCTCGAACCACAGGCCATTAATAATCCCCAGCGCACAAGCCAACAGCACCCCTAAGATCCACGCGAAATACCACATAAATTACTCCTAATATAATGATTAATATGCCGAATGTTTATACTTGGCCATGAACTCTTTACCAATACGCCCAAACATTTTGAAATAACACCAGCTGGTATAAAGTAAAATGATTGGTATGAAAATGGCCGCGGCAATGCTCATAATATTAAGTGTCTTTTCACTTGATACCGCGTCCCAAACCGTCAAACTAAAATTGGGATCAATGCTTGATGGCATAATGAATGGGAACATACTCAAAGCAAAAGTCATTAATACCCCCACCTGAGTAACACTGCTAAAGAAAAATGCAAAAGCATTACGGTCAAGTTTACTGGCAATCCAGACTAGTGCAGGAAATGACAAACCAACCACTGGCGCGATCATTGTGAGTGGGTATTTATCATAGTTAGCCAACCAGGCACCGGACTGCAGCTGTGCAGATTTTAGCAGCGGATTGGCCGGGCCGCTCAAATCACCTATTGATGTAATGACATAGCCATCAATGCCATAAGCAACCCATAACCCCGCCAATGCAAACAACACAATAGAGATAGGCGCACAAATCAATGAAACCCAACGCGCGCGTTGTTGTACAATACCATCAGTTTTCATTTGCAGCCAAGTCGAACCCTGCAAAACAAACAGGCTTAAGGAAAATAGTCCGACCAATAAGGCAAAGGGGTTTAATAAATCAAAGAAACCGCCTTGGTAATGGG
>DATCZZ010000428.1:0-6170 GCA_036525635.1 Psychromonas sp.
TTGTAAAATACATTAGATCACAAAATTAATGGAATTGGTATAGCCCCACTAGATAGCTCTGTTGGGGCTATTTTATTTGCGCTTGAAAATATTGATCTATTCGAACATGAGGAAAGTAGATCGAATGCCGCTGGCATTGCCTTTATGTGATACTAGGGGCGAGTTCAGCGACAGCTGAGCATCATAAGCAGGCATGCCCTAGTTGTCGTGCGGAAGCACTGGTTCATGAGTTAACGAGTTCTGCGAACCCTGACTATCGCTAGCATCTCGCACAAGCCAGGCAATCAAATCCAGAAAAATCCCTGTTGATCATGTCAGCAGGGATTTTCCGTTTAAGTGCTTGATGTGATGATATGAAATTTATGATTTATTGCTATTATTTAAATAGTGGTAGAGGCACATTATCAACTTATTTATCTGCAAATAACCTACTGATTAAACCTTCTCGCAGGGCGCCTTTGGAACGTTGCATAGATGCTATTCCTAATGCCTCAAACAATGCGATCAGTATTGCAAGACCGCTCGGAAATACGGGTTTCCTTGATGTTTTTAAACCATCAATATATAAATTTTCAATTGTCTCACAATTTATACATAATGCTTTTATTTGATACAAAAGCTGCAGGTTGATTTCAGAGCTTAGCTTCTGCTCATGGTTTATTTCCTGAATTGCTTGAATTGTTCCAGAGGCCCCCATTACCGCAGACCAGCCCTGATTCAGGAGTTCATCGCGATAGGGTTTTATTACGTTTTTGGCAGCTTCAATGGCAGCCGTAAAATTGTTCTCAGAAAGTTTATTCTCAGGGAAGTATCGCTTTAACCAAGTCACGCAGCCCATATTCAAACTATGAGCAATTTGTATATCACTTCTCTCTCCGATAATTAATTCGGTACTTGCGCCACCTATATCAATGACTAAAAGCGGGGTGGTAATATTTTCAGTAAAAGCAACACCCTTATAAATTGTTGTTGCTTCTTCCAAACCTGATATCAGGTTAATTGGCTGTTGTAATATTTTTTCTGCCTGGGTTATAAAAACCTGTTTATTTTCAGCTAAACGTAGTGCTGCCGTGGCGGTAATAAGGATTTTAACGGGCTGCAAAAGGCTTAGTTCATTTTTGAAGTTTACTAAACAATCCAGGCCTTTCTGTATCGTTTCCTGATTGAGGATGTGTTGTTCATCTAAACCTGCCGCAAGGCGCACTTTTTGCTTGGATTTAGCATAAACGCTAAAACCATTATTGCACTTTTCAACGGTCAGCATATGAAAGCTATTTGATCCTAGATCAATGATGGTATAGCGGTTTTTAGTCATTCTATCGCTTATGGCTACGGTGGTAATTGTCTTTACGGTTGTTTTTTGGGTGCGTTGCTTTGTACTTTGTTATTTTCATCACGGGTAATGAGTCTAACAGGGCATCTTTATCATATTCACTCACTGGTATGGTATGTTTGATATATTCCTCAATCCCTGGGAGGTTAAACACATACTTTTCACAGGCTAAGCTAATTGCTAACCCTTTTTCCCCGGCACGTCCGGTACGACCAATTCGATGAACATAATCTTCACAATCATCGGGTAGATCGTAATTAAAAACATGTGATACTTTAGGGATGTGTAAACCACGGGCAGCAACATCTGTTGCAATTAATATATCGATTTCACCGTCAGTGAATTGTTGCAGAATTTTGATACGTTTATTTTGCGGGACATCACCGGTTAACAACCCTGCACGCAATCCGTCGCCAGATAAATAACCCCAGACCTTTTCACAGGTATGTTTGGTATTTGCGAAAACAATCGCTTTTTCTGGCCACTCATCTTCTATTAATGTTAATAGAAGTAGCATTTTATCTTCATTTGAAGGATAAAATAGTTCTTCTGTTATATTCGATGATGTCATTACCTCTGGTTCAATCTGAATATGTTCAGGATCGTTCATATGTTCAAAAGCAAGTTCTTGAACTTTATGCGATAAGGTTGCTGAAAATAGCATGTTCAGACGCGCTTTTGCTTCCGGCATACGTCTAAATAAGTAACGGATATCCTTAATAAAACCAAGATCAAACATGCGATCAGCTTCATCAAGGACAACACTTTGTATTGAGCCGAGATCGATTACTCCTTGTTTAACAAAATCGATGATGCGGCCGGTAGTACCAATTAAAATATCAACACCTTTTTCTAGCTTGGTGTGTTGAATTTCAACTTTTTCGCCCCCATATGCTAGGCCTAACCGTAAGTTAGACGCCTTAGCGAGGATCACTGCGTCTTTATGGATTTGGATTGCAAGCTCACGCGTCGGTGCTAAAATAATAGCCCGAGGTTGATTCTTGCGGCGATTTTCAGGCTCAGCATTCGTTAATAGGTGATGAAAGACCGCGGGTAAAAACGCAAGTGTTTTACCTGTTCCTGTCTGAGCTTGTCCTGCTATATCTTTTCCCGTAAGGGTGATCGGCAATGACAAAGCTTGAATAGGTGTGCAGTATTCATAACCTTGTGAGGTTAAACCTGAAATCAGACTTTTCTCAAGAGGAAGGTCTGCAAATTTTGTTTGAGTTAGATGTGTTTTATTCATTTGCAAATCATAGCAGTTTATACTTACAATGAGTATTGTGTTCCATTCAAATATCAAAAATTAATTGATGTAATAGTAATTATTTACTGGTAATTCTTTTCTGGAGAAAAAAATGAGCGATAATATCGTAACTTTAAGTGACGCAAGTTTTGAAGATGATGTGGTTAATGCAGAAGGTCCTGTTTTAGTTGACTTTTGGGCTGAGTGGTGTGGACCTTGTAAAATGATTGCTCCTATCCTAACCGAAGTTGCGGCTGAATATGCAGGTAAAGTTACTATTGGTAAATTAAATATTGACCAAAACAGTGCAACACCACCTAAATTCGGTATTCGCGGCATTCCAACCCTTCTATTATTTAAAGATGGTAAAGTTGCTGCGACTAAGGTCGGAGCGCTTTCTAAAACTCAACTTGTTGAATTTTTGGATGCAAATATCTAAAAATTTGAACACAGATTGGACAAGTTGTGATTTACAACATGTTCAATCTGGACTAACGCTTAATTAAGTGCTACCTTTACGCTCAAAATATACACAAATCAATTATCGACGTCATTCATCTATCACTTCAAACCAGTATACCCAAATAACTTATGAATTTAACAGAATTAAAAAATACACCCGTTTCTAAGCTTGTGACGCTTGGAGAATCAATGGGGCTAGAAAATTTAGCCCGTTTAAGAAAACAAGACATTATTTTTGCGATTCTGAAAGCACACTCCAAAAGTGGTGAAGATATTTTCGGTGCCGGTGTGCTTGAAATATTGCAAGATGGTTTTGGATTTTTAAGAAGCTCCGACAGTTCATATCTCGCCGGACCTGATGATATTTATATCTCACCAAGTCAAATTCGGCGTTTCAATCTGCGCACTGGTGACAGTGTTGATGGTAAAATCCGGCCACCTAAAGATGGTGAACGTTATTTTGCATTATTAAAAATTATTGAAGTTAATTTTGATAAACCTGAAAGCTCCCGTAATAAAATTCTTTTTGAAAACTTAACGCCAATCCATCCCGACGAACGTTTCCGTTTAGAAAATGGTAATGGCAGTACCGAAGATATCACTGCGCGTATTTTGGATTTAGTTTCGCCGATTGGGAAAGGGCAACGCGGTTTAGTCGTTGCTCCTCCGAAAGCCGGTAAAACAATGCTCCTGCAAAATATTGCTCAAAGTATCAGTATCAATTATCCGGATGCGGTGTTGATTGTATTGTTAATTGATGAGCGTCCGGAAGAGGTAACCGAGATGCGCCGTTTAGTTCGCGGTGAGGTGGTCGCATCAACCTTTGATGAGCCTGCCAGTCGTCACGTACAAGTTGCCGAAATGGTTATTGAAAAAGCTAAACGCCTTGTTGAGCATAAAAAAGACGTTGTTATTCTACTTGATTCTATCACTCGTTTGGCGCGAGCTTATAACACGGTTGTGCCAAGTTCAGGTAAGGTACTGACAGGTGGTGTGGATGCTAATGCTCTGCAACGCCCTAAGCGTTTCTTTGGTGCGGCACGTAATGTCGAAGAAGGCGGTAGTTTAACTATTCTTGCAACGGCCTTGATTGATACCGGATCTAAAATGGATGAGGTTATTTACGAAGAGTTTAAAGGCACTGGTAACTCTGAGATCCATCTAAACCGTAAGCTTGCTGAAAAACGCGTTTATCCGGCAATTGATATTACGCGCTCTGGTACTCGACGCGAAGAACTGCTGACTAAAGCGGATGAACTGCAACGGATGTGGATTCTGCGTAAGATTGTCCATCCAATGGGCGAAGTAGGCGCGACAGAGTTCTTAATTGACAAACTTGGTCTAAGCAAAACAAATGATGAGTTCTTTGACGCAATGAAAAACCAAAAAGCAAAATAAATGGTTTTCATCTCGGCACAAAAACGCTACTTTTAAAGTAGCGTTTTTTTTAGTTTTTTTTCTATAACAAATTGGATTCCTTATGAAATTTGATGATTTACGTGACTTTATTACGCAACTGGAGGCGAAAGGGCTCTTAAAACGCATCAGCCAGGAAATTGATCCCCACTTAGAAATGACCGAAATTTCTGATCGTACTTTACGTGCGGGCGGCCCCGCTCTTTTATTTGAGAATCCGAAAGGTTTTGAGACGCCCGTTCTGACCAACTTATTTGGTACAACTGAGCGCGTGGCATTAGCGATGGGCAAGGATAATGTTGAAGCTTTGAAAGAGGTTGGGCAATGGTTAGCTTATTTAAAAGAACCTGAGCCACCTAAAGGTATTAAATCATTATGGGAGAAGCTGCCAATATTTAAGCAAGTATTAAATATGCCGACCAAAAAAGTGCGCTCCCCTTCCTGTCAGCAGGTGATCATGCAGGGAGAAGAGGTTGATTTAACCAAATTGCCAGTGATGACCTGCTGGCCGGGAGACGTCGCGCCCCTGATCACCTGGGGGTTAACAATCACTAAAGGCCCTTATAAAAAACGTCAGAATTTAGGGATCTATCGCCAGCAATTGTTGGGAAAAAATAAGATTATCATGCGCTGGTTGTCTCATCGGGGTGGTGCAATTGATTTTCGTGAGTGGCAAGAAGTTAATCCGGGCAAACCTTTTCCTGTTTCTGTTGCCTTGGGGGCGGATCCTGCAACCATTTTAGGCGCGGTCACTCCGATTCCTGATACTTTATCTGAATACGCCTTTGCCGGGTTATTGCGCGGTTCGCGCACTAAAGTTGCCAAAAGTCTGAGTAATGATCTTGATATTCCCGCGACTGCGGAAATAATTTTAGAGGGGTATTTACAACCAGGGGAAGAAGCGCCTGAGGGACCTTACGGTGATCATACCGGTTATTATAATGAAGTGGACGATTTCCAGGTAATGACCGTCACCCATGTGACACATCGTGAAAACCCTATTTACCACAGCACCTATACTGGACGCCCGCCGGATGAACCGGCAATTTTAGGCGTCGCGCTTAATGAAGTCTTTGTGCCTATTCTGCAAAAGCAGTTTCCAGAAATCGTGGATTTTTATCTTCCTCCAGAAGGTTGTTCATATCGTATGGCGGTTGTCTCCATTAAAAAACGTTATCCTGGGCATGCTAAACGGGTGATGTTAGGTATCTGGTCTTTTTTACGTCAGTTTATGTATACCAAATTCATTATTGTTTGTGATGATGATGTCAATGTGCGCGATTGGAACGATGTTATCTGGGCAATTACGACACGTATGGATCCAGCCCGTGACACCACTCTGGTTAATAATACACCTATTGATTATTTAGACTTTGCTTCCCCAGTTTCTGGCTTAGGTTCAAAAATGGGGATGGATGCAACCAACAAGTGGGCGGGTGAGTCAGATCGTGAATGGGGGACACCAATAATAATGGATGAAAAAGTAAAAGAAAAAATAGATGATCTTTGGCAAGAGTTAGATATCCTGTCATAATTGAAATGTTATTTTTTTGTTACACTCCCGTTTTTCAGCAAACCTATTTTAAAAAGAGAAATTAATGCAGCCTGTTACTTGTAATGTTACTTCTATTGAAAAGTTAAACGCTTTTTTATATCGCATATTTTTGCAGCCTGTTGAACCTGTTACTTTTAAAGCAGGGCAATATGTTTCCA
>DATCZZ010000429.1:0-4084 GCA_036525635.1 Psychromonas sp.
GAATACCTCTGATGCCGATTTGGTGGCGGCCTTCACGACTGAGAATGTCACCTCGGTAACGACCTGGAATCCATTGTTGAGTGATATTACGGCGATGCCAAATACCAAAAAAGTATTTGATTCCTCTATGATCCCGGGTGAAATTATCGATCTGTTAGTGGTTAACAGTCAGACCCTGCAAGATAACCCTAAATTGGGTAAAGCGTTAACGGGTGCCTGGTATGAAATCATGGCAACGATGCAGGGGAGTGATCAAAAAGCGATTAAAGCACGCACTTTGATGGCTGAAGCCTCGGGGACGGATCTGGCCGGATACGATGCCCAGCTGGCTTCTACAAAAATGTTCTTCCAAGCAAAGGATGCCGTTGCCTTTAATAACAGTAAAGATCTCATCAGCACTATGGGCAAAGTGGCTGAATTCTCCTTTGCACATGGTTTATTAGGTGAAGCTGCCGCTAATGCACAATTTATTGGTATCGAAACGCCATATGGTGTTTACGGTGATAAGAGCAATATAAAATTGCGTTTTGATCCTAGCTATATGCAAATGGCCATCGACGATAAATTATAAGGTCCATAATTATGCGCCTGATGAATAGTAAGCCGAGCCGCGCCATGCGGCTCACTTTAAACTTGTTACCCTTTGTCATTTTACTGGTTATCTATACGCTTGCCTCAGATGCTCGCCTACTTGAAAATCCTAATGATAAATTATTACCCGCATGGTCGAGTTTTGCTGATGCAGCGCAGCGTATGGCATTTGAACCCAGTAAACGTACGGGTGAATATTTGTTATGGGTTGACAGTGTTGCTAGTTTGCAGCGTTTGCTGCTGGGTGTTGGAATCAGTGCGTTAATAGGTTTAATAATAGGTGTGATCAATGGCATGCTGCCGATTATTCGCGCAACTTTATCACCCTTAGTAACGGCTATCTCCTTAATACCGCCGATGGCTATCTTACCTATCCTGTTTATCGTTTTCGGTTTGGGCGAGCTCTCTAAGGTGATGCTGATTATTATCGGCATCTGTCCTATATTGATACGTGATTTACAGCAACGCACACAGTCACTGCCTGTTGAGCAGCTGCTTAAAGCGCAGACTCTGGGTGCTAACAGTTGGCAGATAATGATCCGTGTTGTCCTGCCGCAAATATTACCACCACTCATTAGTGCGGTACGCTTAACCTTAGGCAGCGCCTGGTTATTTCTGATTGCAGGTGAGGCGATTGCCGCAACCGAAGGATTAGGTTACCGCATCTTTTTAATCCGCCGTTATTTGGCCATGGATGTCATTTTACCTTACGTTCTGTGGATAGCGATTTTAGCCTTTGTAATGGATGCATTATTACGTCTGCTCTCAACACGCCTATTCCCTTGGTATCACGGTAAAAGGGGACAAGAGTGATGAATAATCCTATTATTGAAATCAAACAGGTATGGAAAGAGTATGGCGACCAGGTGGTGCTTGAAAAATTAAACTTAACTGTCCAAGCCGGTGAATTTGTCAGTATTGTCGGCGCGTCTGGCTGCGGTAAGACGACGCTGCTAAATATGCTCTTGGGAACGGAATCGCCGAGCCGCGGGGCATTGCTGTTAGATGGTAAACCTATGCCTACTGAGCCAAGCGCATCACGCGGTATTGTCTTTCAAAAATACTCTGTTTTCCCTCACCTTAATGCACTCGAGAATGTCATGCTGGGAGCTGAGTTTGCTGCCTCACCCCTACTGGCCCGGGTGTTTGGCAAGCAACGTAAAAAGCTGCAGGCAAATGCTCTGGAGATGTTACAGGCGGTCGGCTTGGGTGATGCTGCGATGCGCTACCCAAGTGAGCTATCTGGGGGGATGCAGCAACGCCTTGCTATCGCCCAGGCGCTTATCAAACAACCACGTATTTTACTGCTCGATGAGCCTTTTGGCGCGCTGGATCCGGGCATTCGTAAGGATATGCATAGCCTGATTCGTGAGTTATGGAAAAAACGCGGCCTGACCGTGTTTATGATAACCCATGATCTGTCGGAAGGTTTTAGTCTAGGTTCGCGTGTTTGGGTATTAGATAAACCGCGCATCGACCCGCAGCAGCCGGAGCGTTATGGTGCGCAAATTGTTTATGATATTGCCTTAAATGCAGAGCAGCAACTGCCAGAATCAGTACAGAATTTACTAGATAAAACAGCACAAGATAGCGCTGTTTAGGAGAAAATTATGCAAACAAAGAATCATCCACAAAGCATTTATCAAGAAACCATTGCCGGTGCCAGCCATTGGTCGATGGTGATACCCGCAGGAGAGGTATTGTCGATTACGGATCTGCAGGGAGGGGCGAATGTGTCGATGCTTTTTTATAATCCGAAAAATTTATTGGAGCGTTATAACGCACCCGACACGTTAAAATGTCAGCACACCTTCAAATTAACTCAGGGGCACTGCCTTTATTCTGATATGGGGCGTATTTTTTGCTCAATCATTCGCGATGATACAAACTGGATAGATACAGTCGGTGGCGTTGCCAATAAACAAAAAGTACAAAATAAGTGGGGGACGAGAAATTATCAAAGCGATCGCAATGCCTGGCTGCAAAATGGTTATGACAGTCTGCTGGTTGAGGTGGCGAAATATGGCTTGGGTAAACGCGATTTGGCGGCCAATCTCAATATTTTCAGTAAAGTAAAAAGTGATGATGCGGGACAATTAAGTTTTGTTGCAGATCACAGTAAAGCTGGTGATACGGTTGAGCTGCGCTTTGAAATGGAGACGCTGGTGGTGCTTTCGACTTGCCCTCATCCGATGAATGATGCTGCTGAATATCCGCACCTTCCGGTGAGGCTTGATATCAGTAAAGCCGCAGCAATCACGGCAGAGGATCAATGCTTAAATTCCAGTGCTGAAAATGGCCGCGGATTTGAAAATAACCGCCGCTACCAGTGCCAGCATCCACACCACAGCAACAGCCAGCCAATAGGAGTGTCATTATGATAGTCGCAAGTCCCTTACAAGTAGAGCAAGCAGCACGTCGCGACACCGTACTCGCGGGTGATTATTATATGCAGATAGTAAAAGCGGGGCAGACACTGCGTATTCTGGATATCGAAGGCAATCAAGCGGCGGATACCCTGTTTTATAATGCCAATGATCCGAGTGAGCGTTACAGCGCGATCGATACCATTCGTGAACAGGGTAATGTCTATCTGACTACGGGTACAAAATTGTTATCCAATGATGGCAATCTGATGCTCGAGATAACGGCTGATACCTGTGGACGCCACGATACCTTAGGCGGAGCATGCTCTACCGAAAGCAATACGGTGCGCTACGCGATTGAAAAAAAATGCATGCATGCGTGCCGTGACAGCTGGTTACTGGCCGTGGCAGAAAACCCTCAATTTGGTCTGAACAAACGCGATATCACCCATAATATCAACTTCTTTATGAATGTCCCGGTCAGCGCGGAAGGCGGGTTAAGTTTTGCCGACGGCATCAGCGGCGCGGGTAAATATGTGGAATTAACCGCGGCAATGGATGTGATTGTTTTACTCTCCAACTGCCCTCAGCTGAACAACCCATGTAATGCCTATAACCCCACGCCAGTGGAGATGATTGTTTGGGATAAAGTGTAACACTGAGTACATTTTTAATATCGGCGCTATCTTCAATGAGATAACAGGGACGACCCTGTTAACCGCTCTCTGTACTATTTCGGGACGACCCGACCTTTTATAGGTCAAACTTATGTTTACTAAAATATTAATTGCCAATCGTGGCGCGATTGCCTGCCGCATTATTCGCACCCTCTCCGCCATGGGCATTCAAAGCGTAGCGGTTTACAGCCTTGCCGATGCGGACAGTTTACATGTGACACAGGCTGATGAAGCCTATTCATTAGGGGAAGGCGGCGCAAAACAGACCTACCTTGATCTGGAAAAAGTGATTGCCATTGCCAAACAGTGCGGCGCGCAGGCGATTCATCCCGGTTACGGATTTTTAAGTGAAAATGTCAACTTTGTTGCTGCCTGTGAAAAAAATGGACTGGTGTTTTTAGGGCCGACGACTGAGCAGATGCTGCAGTTTGGCTTAAAGCACAGCGCCCG
>DATCZZ010000430.1:0-4470 GCA_036525635.1 Psychromonas sp.
CCGGAAACGCGAAGCTGAATAAGCGTTCTTTTAACTTATTGCTCGGTGCACCGCCAACCATGTAGCGTACGTGTAATTTAGCCATTTCATCATGACTCAAATCAGCGACCGAGTAACCCGCCGTGGTTAATTTTTCGGTTAATATCTTGAGTTCATCCGCACCTTGAGGTGTTCTGACGCCAACAAAGATATTCGCTTCCTTGCGCGAGTTAAAGCGGTAATTAAATTCGGTGATGGCGCGTCCGTCTAATTCATTACAAAAATTTAAAAATGCCCCCTGTTTTTCGGGGATGGTGACGGCAAGGATACTTTCTTTCTGCTCACCTAATTCACAGCGTTCAGAGACATAACGCAGGCCATGAAAGTTAACATTGGCACCACTTAGAATAGCAGCAAGCTGTTGATCTTTAATCTCATTGGTTTGACAATACTTTTTCAGTCCGGCAAGTGACAAGGCGCCGGCAGGCTCAGATATTGCCCGCGTATCTTCAAAGATATCTTTAATCGCGGTACAGATTTCATCACTGCTAACGGTGATCACTTCGTCAATATACTGCTGGCATAAACGAAATGTTTCACTGCCGATTGTTTTAACCGCAACGCCATCGGCAAATAGGCCGACTTTACTTAAGGTGATTGGACCGCCATGATCCAGCGCAACCTTCAAACAGGCGGCATCTTCAGGCTCTACGCCGATAATTTTAATGTCTGGTAAAAGTTGTTTGATATAAACCGCAATACCGGCTGCTAATCCGCCGCCACCGACCGGCACAAAAATTTTATCCAGGTGGACATTCTGCTGTAACAGTTCTTTGGCAATAGTGCCTTGACCGGCAATGACATCAGGATCATCAAAAGGGTGGATCAGAGTATAACCATGCTCATTAGCAAGCTGTCGGCAATGTTCGCTGGCCGCATCAAAACTGTCACCAAACAAAACAGCTGTTGCCCCTAGTGCACGCACCGAACTCACTTTAATATCCGGCGTGGTGCAGGGCATAACAATGGTTGCCTTAAGTCCCATACGTTTAGCTGAAAGGGCAACACCTTGGGCGTGATTACCCGCAGAAGCCGCGATCACGCCCTGCTGTTTTTGTTGCTCGGTTAAATTGGCTAATTTGTTATAAGCCCCGCGTAATTTAAACGAATGCACTGGCTGCAGATCTTCGCGTTTTAATAATATCTGGTTATTCAAACGTGCTGATAATTTGTTAAGCGGCTGTAATGGTGTTTCAATGGCCGCTTCATAGACAGGTGCAAGTAAGATTTTTTTTAAGTATTGTGCTGCGGATAAGTGAGCCATGCTGCTATAAACTTCCTATTTCTCTGCTGTGATATTGGCTGTGGCAAACAGTTCACCCAGGCGCGTAACGGTTTCTGCCTGCAGTGATTCTGGGAAGTTGACACTCCCCTTAGGGAATAGCGCAACAATCGTGCTGCCCAATTTAAAGCGCCCCATTTCAGCGCCTTTTTGCAGAACAATATCCTGATCCCGGTAATCCCAATATTGAATCTCTTTATTTTTAGTCGGGGCAATCGTCCCTGCCCATACCGTTTCGATACTGGCAACAATGGTGGCGCCAACTAAGACCATTGCCATCGGGCCGACAGCGGTGGAAAAAATAGCCACGGCACGCTCATTACGGGCGAATAAATTAGGCACATTTTGCGCAGTTAACGGGTTTACCGAGAAGAGATCGCCGGGAATAAAAATCATCTGCTCCAGTTTGCCGCTGATCGGCATATGGATGCGATGATAATCTTTGGGTGATAAGTAAATTGTAGAAAATAAACCTTCATCAAAGGGGGCCGCAACGTCATCCCGCCCGCCTAACAATTCCCGTAAGCTGAAATCATGTCCCTTGGCCTGAAAAATCCGTCCCTCTTTAATCTCTCCGATTTGGCTAACGCAACCATCAACGGGCAGCGCAAGATTATCATCTCCTTCGATAATCGGGCGAATACCCGGCTTTAGTTCACGGGTAAAAAAATCATTAAATGTTTTAAAGTCATCGGCTGATGAATGGAGTGCTTCACTCATATCCACCTTAAATTGCTTGATGAATTTTTTTATTAAAAAGGTTGTTAATTTGCCTGCTCTAGCAGCCGCTAATTTACCGACTAAACGGGAAAGAAGGTGCTTTGCCAGCAAGTATTGTCCAATAATTTTAAGCTGTTCAATCATGATATTCTCTTTTTATTAATTTATACGCTGCAATATATATAACTCTTTGAATTATAAAACGCACTGTTATTGATAGGTGTTTGGGGGACGCTGACGGGCATTCTTTGCATCGTCCATGGTCTCTAAAATACGTAAAAAGCTATGATAGCGGGCGGCATCTATTTTTCCTTCTGCTACAGCCGCAACCAGCGCACAACCGGGATCTATCTGATGTTTGCAATCCCGGAAACGGCATTGGCCTAAAAAGGGGCGGAACTCTATAAAACCTGAAGCAATACGCTCAGGCTCGAGATGCCATAATGAAAACTCTCGGATTCCCGGGCTGTCAATCAAATCTCCACCCTCTGCAAAATGGTACAGACGGGCCGTGGTGGTGGTATGTTTGCCTAATCCCGAGATTTCCGAAATTTCGCCGGTAGCGGCTTGTGTTTCAGGCAGTAACATATTGACTAAGGATGTTTTACCTACCCCTGACTGACCGACAAAAATATTAATTTTATCCTTCATTGCACTTTTTAAAGCAGATAAACCATCTCCGTGCTTGGAACTGTATAAAACTTGATAACCGATATCCCGGTAACTTTGTAATTCTTGTTCCATCTGTTTTGCCGACTGCTCATCCAACAGATCACTTTTGTTTAAAACGATGATCGGCGTAATGCCTATATCTTCACAGGCAACCAGGTAGCGGTCAATAATATTACGGGAAAATTCAGGCGCAATGGAGCTGACAATAATGATGTGGTCGATGTTCGCTGCGATAGGTTTGATACCGTCATAATAATCGGGACGTGTTAAGACAGAAGTGCGCGGATGTACCGCTTCTATAACCCCGCTGATACCATGATAAGCCTGATTACCTGCCCGCCATACAACCCGGTCACCAGTTACCAGTGACTTCACTCCCCGACGTAAATTACAGCGTTCAATTTTCCCATTTTCATCTTCAACGTCAGCATGCTGGCCAAAACGACTGATAACTATCCCTTGCAGCTGCGGACCAAGCTCAGATTCGTCCCACTCTTTGCTGTCATCTTTTTTTAAACGTTTATTCTGATTGGTTTGTACGCGTCGAACTTGATTTTTACTGAGTCGTTTCTTCTTGGTCACAGGTTTCCTTAGCTATCACTCGTTGTATTAATACCGTATCATACTATATTAATTTACAAATGCGGCTCCCGGTAGAGAAAAGGATCACAATAAATATGAATAAAGATAACCTGGTATGGATTGATCTGGAGATGACTGGCTTAAATCCGGATACGGACAAGATAATAGAGATTGCCACTATTGTTACTGACAGCGATTTAAATATTCTTGCTGAAGGTCCTCAATTTGTTATTCACCAGAGCAATGAAGCACTGGATGCGATGGATGAATGGTGTACGGCACAGCATGGTAAATCGGGTTTAACGGATCGTGTTAAAGCGAGCAAAATCAGTTGTGAACAGGCCGAGCAGGCGACACTTGATTTTTTAAAAGAGTGGGTGCCGGCAGGTGCCGCGCCGTTATGTGGCAACAGTATCGGTCAGGATCGACGTTTTTTAGTGCGCTACATGCCAAATTTAGAAGCTTATTTTCATTACCGTAATATTGACGTCAGCACGGTTAAAGAACTGGGAAAACGTTGGGCACCAGAGATGGTTGATGCGCATAAAAAAATAGGAAGCCACACGGCTCTGCAGGATATTAAAGAATCGATTTCTGAATTACAGCATTATCAAAAGCACTTCTTTAAATTCTAACGCGCCTTTTTTGAGCAGATGTGATTTATCTGCTCAAAAACCCAACAAACACGCATCTCTTGATGGTAAATTAGCAAAAAAAGCTTGCATTCATTTGTCCCCTATTTATAATGCGCACCTCATAAGAGACAGGCATTATCCAACATGCTTAAACGTTTCTTATGAAAATAAGATGTGATGCGCTAGTTGTTCAGTGAGTTAAGGTTAACCTTGGCAAGCATGAATGGAGTCGCGAGTTTACTCGTGATGATTGCAGCAATACAAATATGAAGCGGTACTAGCTCAGTTGGTAGAGCACGACCTTGCCAAGGTCGGGGTCACGAGTTCGAGTCTCGTGTACCGCTCCAATTTCTTATTTAATAAGTAAAAGTGATAATTTGATGCGGTAGTTGTTCAGTGAGTTAAGGTTAACCTTGGCAAGCATGAATGGAGTAGCGAGTTTACTCGTGATGTTTGCAGCAATACAAATATGAAGCGGTACTAGCTCAGTTGGTAGAGCACGACCTTGCCAAGGTCGGGGTCACGAGTTCGAGTCTCGTG
>DATCZZ010000431.1:0-2756 GCA_036525635.1 Psychromonas sp.
AATAATCAGTTAATTTATTGTAATTTGTATTGATAGAAATCCCTGTAAATGCACCATTTTTCCAAATAAGTAAATTTATAATCAGATGCGTGTGCTATCCAACTGTTTTTTATACTTTTTAGGGTATAATTTTTATCAACAGATGAAGTTTAAAATGTGTATCAGTAAGAATGCAGGCTAATGCACTGTTAAGTAGCCAGGAGGCATCCGTGAGGATAAAGAAAAAATTGCAGTGTTCATTGATGCTGACAATGCACCCGCTAAAAAGATAGACAAAGTCTTATCTGAGTTGGCACGTTACGGTGTCGTCAATATTCGTAAGGCATATGGTAATTGGAAGAATCAAAATCTAAAGCCATGGGAGGATGTATTGCATGAGTTTGCAATACAGCCGATTCAGCAATTTGACTTAACTAAAGGCATAAATGCTACCGATATGGCACTCGTGATTGATGTTATGGATGTACTCTACACCAAAAATGTTGATGTTATATGTTTAGTTTCTTCTGACTGTGATTTTACTCCACTAGTTACACGCTCACTTGCTGATGGAAAATTTGTAATCGGATTTGGTGAGCGCAAAGCACCTTTGGCATTTGTAAATAGTTGTTCTCGCTTTTTATATTTGGATGATGAGGCCGAGCAAGAGTTACCAGTCCAAAAACAAAGTAAAAATATCAAGAGCGATACAAAGCTTATCAACCTGCTTCGGCAAGCTATTGAGGCGGTTGAAGAGGATGATGGCTGGGCCATGTTAGGACCGATTGGTACCCACATTTCAAATCATGCATCTTTTGATCAAAGAAACTATGGCTTTAAAAAGCTAAGTGACTTATTTATGGCCATAGATCTTTTTGAAATGAAGAAAACAAATGGTTCTGTCCTATGGGTAAGAGACAAGAAAAAAGCAAAGCAACAAAAATCAATCCAGCCGACTGCTAAAACGTTGGCTAATTGAAGCATTATGATCAAAACCTGCATCGGACATTTATAACAACAGGAGAAAAACAATGAATCCATTAATATCGAAGTTTGCATTTTTGCTCCTATTTTTGCCCGGCGTTGCTTTCGCGCATACCGGTGTTGGAGAAACTACAGGTTTTATGCATGGATTTACTCATCCAATCGGCGGAGCCGATCATCTACTGGCAATGTTCGCTGTTGGTCTCTGGGCTTTGCAAATTGGTGGTCGGGCATTATGGGCAGTGCCTTGCACATTCGTAGCTGTCATGATTTTAGGAGGTATCCTTGGTTTTTCTGGCGTTACAGTACCATTTATTGAGGCGGGTATATTGATCTCACTTTTAATATTCGGCGTGTTAATTGCTGGTGCATTTAAACTCCCTCTTGTATACAGCATATGCATTGTCGGTTTCTTTGCAATATTTCATGGTCATGCGCATGGTGCAGAGATGCCAGCCACAATAGCTGTCACCTCATATATTGTCGGCTTTGCGCTTGCTACTGCAATACTGCACTTAGCCGGCATAAGCTTGGGAATGCTCCTGCAAAAAACAAATCAACAAACAGTCAATCGCTTAGCCGGCGGCGCTATTGCCCTCAGTGGAATCTATTTGGCGATATCCTAAAGAGCCTAGAAGGCAATTATTTCCAGTGGATAATTCAGCCCCTAATAACTGCCCCAGTTTTTAGGGGTAAACTAATGCAAGATTGGTGCTGTCCATCTGTTTTTTATAACGCCGCACAAGTCTGCGAGCTTCAGCGACAATACAATCACGAAGCGGGTTTTCACCGGCATCTTTTCGCCAGACAAAAGATAAACTGCGCTTCATATCCAGCTCAGGGGTTGGGAGAATCACCAAGGCCCCTTCTTTTACCTCTTTAATCACATCCAAATAGGGTAAACATCCTAAATAAAAGCCATTTCTGACTAACGCTTTGATAACGGATACACTCTCGTACTCTTTCCAGACATTAATATTATCAATTTGTCCATGTATAGCACCGTCAAAGATATGACGCGTACCTGAACCCGATTCACGGAGGATCCATTTAGCCTGCTCAAGCTGTGCGAGGGAAACGCTATTATGTCTTGCATAGGAATGATTTGGATTGGCAAAAACAACAAGGTGATCCTCTAGCAACGTCTCCTGATGAATACGCTGGTCATCATTACGCCCTTCAATTACACCCATCTCATAATCATGATTGATAATACCTTGAATAACATACTCTGTATTTTTAACCTTCAGTTCAATTCTTAAATCCGGGAAATCAGTATCAATTTTACTGATAAGTGAAGGCAGAATATGCTCCGCGCCAGTTTGGCTTGAACAAAGCGAAAACTGTCCGCTAATTGACTGCTGATTATGTAAGCCAGATTCAATTTGCTGGGCATCTTGTAATAATTTTTTAGCTTTAGGGCGTAACCAACGTCCCCAATGGCTCAATAGCAAACGATTGCCCTGACGTACAAACAATGGGCGGTCTAATACACTTTCAAACTGGGAAAGTGACATGCTTACAGCTGATTGCGTCATGGATAATTTACGTGCAGCCGCACTCACGCTTTCTTGGCTGGCAACGGCGTCAAAAACAGCCAGTTGTTTTAAAGAATATTTCATCAACTTACCTTGGTAATATTTTACTGACAAATCAGGGTTAAGATTATCTAAACTCAGAAGCAATCAAGTATCAATTTAATTGATACTTGTGCAATAAGATTTTAGCTATAATTTATTATTTTTACAAAGCTTAATAGATAAATTTTTCACATAACTGTTAGATTAATTAAG
>DATCZZ010000432.1:0-4237 GCA_036525635.1 Psychromonas sp.
TAAACAGGAAAAATAAAAAAGGGACTCAATCGAGTCCCTTTTTATTCTGTCAGTAAATACTAAGGTAAAACCTTTTTAAAGGGTTTTACAATAACCTCTGCGTAAACGCCAGCAGCCACATAAGGGTCTGCATCCGCCCACGCCTGCGCTTCTCTTAAACTGCCAAATTCAGCAATAACTGTAGAGCCGGTAAAACCCGCTTCAGCAGGATCTTCGCTGTCAACAGCAGGCATCGGGCCGGCAACCAGTAAGCGTCCTTGCTCATCTAATTTCTGCAGCCGTGCAAGGTGTGCCGGGCGTGCCTGTTGGCGTAAACTTAGACTGTTCTCTACATCCTGTGAAAAAATAACATATAACATATCTATTCCTTTGATTTTTTATCGGCTGACAGCTCTTTTTCCGCTGCCACGGGTAAGTATTTATAGATATAAATACCGCTTAAAACAGTAAATGCAAGGGTAGCCGCCAATAAACCAAAGACTTTAAAGTTAACCCAAACTTCCTGGGACAAACTAAATGCCACATAAACATTAACCGCAGCCAGAACTGCAAAAAATAGTGCCCACGCCATGTTCAGATTATTCCAGATATTTTCAGGCAGGCTGATCTCTTTGCCCAGCATCTGTTTGATAATAGGTTTTTTATAGAACAGCTGGCTGGCAAATAAGGCCAGGCTAAACAACACATACACCACAGTTACTTTCCATTTGATGAAAGCATCATCATGCAAAATAAGTGTGAGTGTGCCGAACAGGAGGACCATGGCAAAGGTAATAAGGTGCATCTTTTCAACTTTACCATTTTTGTAATAGTTGAAAGCGAGCATTAACCCCATGCTGACCATTAATGATCCTGTTGCGGCATAAATATCGACCATCTTGAAGACGATAAAAAAGATAATCAGGGGGATAAATTCAAAAAATTGTTTCATGTATTTCTCTATTTTAATAAAGTGCAAAGCCACTTTAAAGTAAGCATTGCACCTTTACCAGCTTATTTTTTATGAGTCGCCGCTTTCATCTTGCTTATAAACTTGTGCATTTCAGAAAGCAGTTTATCAGGATCATCTAAGTGATTTTCGATAATTTTAACCACTGCCGAACCTGAAATTGCACCTGCTGCACCCGCTTTGATGGCCTCTCGAACCTGCTCAGGTTTGGAAATACCGAAACCAAGCAGTGACGGTGGCGCATTATATTTATTTAATGTCGTCAGCATATGCTCAACAGGCATACCTGCTTTTGCATCGGCTCCGGTAACACCTGCACGACTCAATAAATAGGTGTAACCCTGTCCGTATTGAGCGACCTGTTTTAATGTTTCCTGATCGCCATTAGGTGGCGCAATAAATATTTGCTGAATAGAAAACTTTTTAGCTGCGGCGCGATAAGGGGCGCTCTCTTCCAGTGGCACATCCGCTATCAATAAAGAATCGACACCAGCTTTCGCACAACGTTCATAAAAATTTTCAATACCATTGCGGTAGACAAGGTTAACATATAGCAATAAACCGATTGGAATGGTCGGGTGTTTGCGGCGAATTTCTGTAATGATTTCCAGGCAGCTGTCGGGCGTTGCGCCGGCAGCCAAAGCCCTGGTTGACGCATCTTGAATGACAACACCATCGGCGACAGGATCTGAAAAGGGGATACCCAACTCCAGTGCGTCAGCGCCAGCGTTAATTAACGCATCAATTATTTTAAGGGACATGGCGCGATCCGGATCGCCGATAGTGACAAAAGGAACAAATGCACCCTGTTTTTCAGTTTCAAGGCGGGAAAATAATGCTTGGTAACGTTTGCTCATCAGATCATTCCTCTTTCTTCAAAAATTTCAGCAACGGTAAAGATATCTTTATCACCACGTCCAGATAAATTAACAATAATGATCTGCTCTTTATCATCGTGTTCAATCAGTTTTAAGGCGTGGGCTAATGCATGAGCAGATTCCAGCGCGGGAATAATACCTTCGTTTAAAGAAAGTGCCTGGAAAGCCGCTAATGCTTCATTATCGGTTGCATGAACATATTGGGCGCGGCCTATTTCCGCAAGGTGTGCGTGCTGCGGCCCCACCGATGGGAAATCCAGTCCGGCAGAGATTGAATAGGACTCTTTAACCTGTCCATGCTTATCCTGCATCATCAATGAATGCATACCAAAGAAAATACCTTTTGAACCATAGGAGATAGGGCAACCATGTTCGCCAGTTTCAATACCGTGACCGCCGGGCTCTACACCGATCAATTGTACACTTGGATCATCAATAAAATCTGCAAACATGCCGATTGCATTAGAACCGCCGCCAACGCACGCAATTACTATATCGGGTAGAACACCCTCTTTTTTTAAGACCTGTTGTTTAGCTTCTTCACCGATCATTTTTTGAAATTCACGGACAATGGTCGGGAAGGGGTGCGGACCGGCTGCTGTGCCTAATAAATAATGCGCGGTCTCGTAACTGCCCGCCCAATCGCGTAACGCTTCATTGCAGGCATCTTTTAAGGTTGACGAGCCGGAGTGCACCGGAATGACTTCTGCACCCATTAAACGCATACGGAATACATTCGGTTTCTGCCGTTCACAATCGACAGCGCCCATATAAATACGGCATTTAAGTCCAAGTAATGCACAAGCTAATGCCGTTGCAACGCCGTGCTGACCGGCACCCGTTTCCGCGATAATTTCATTTTTACCCATACGTTTAGCAAGCAGAGCCTGACCTAATACCTGGTTGGTTTTATGCGCGCCACCGTGCAGGAGATCTTCGCGTTTAAGATAAAGTTTGGTTTTTTTGCCTTTGGTCAGGTTGCGGCATAATGTTAAAGGCGTCGGACGCCCTGCATATTCGGTCAATAGCTCAGAAAACTCCGCGATGAATTCAGGGTCTGTCTGCGCTTTTAAAAATTCAGCTTCCAGCTGTTTTAATGCCGGTACTAGAATTTGCGGGACAAACATACCGCCAAATTGTCCGAAGTAAGAATTGAGTTTTTCCATTTTTATAAACCTTTTATTTATACAGGGTGTTTTCACCCTATAAGAAACGAATAATATTGTTAGCGTGTTACATAACGTCTAATTGCTGCAAATGCGGCGTTTATTTTTAACGGATCTTTTTTACCCGGTGCGGATTCAACACCGGAATTGAAATCTAATCCTGCGCAGCCTAGCAAACAGGCTTGCTGTGCATTTTCAGGGGTTAACCCACCGGCGAGTATTATTTTACTTTTAACCTCATGGTTAAGCTCATTGAGCAATGTCCAGTCAAAAGCACTGCCTGTACCACCTGTTTGCCCTGCAATACGGGTATCAAGAAGGTGTTTTTGGACATTAAATTTGTCAAAATCCGGTAAAGATCCGCTCACCCCATGGGCTTTCCATATCTCACAACTTTCCGGCAATATAGCGCGTAATGATTTGATATACTTTGGATTTTCATCGCCATGTAACTGTACAGCCGCCAATCCTAATTGTTTGACAGTATAAGCAATTAACTCAGGATCTTCATTTTGAAAAACACCTACATATAATAATGGTGCGCCCAGCATCACTAAGCGTGCTTCTTCCATATCCACAAAACGGGGCGATTTTTCAACGAAGATTAAACCGCCATAAACAGCGCCTGCTTTATAAACATCGGCCGCTGCTCTTGCATGCGTCAAACCGCACACTTTGTTACTGCCTAAGATCAACTGTCGACAGGCTCTATCAATATTTGCCTGACTCATAATTGAGCTGCCGACTAAAAAACCATTGGCATATTGACTGAGATCCTTCACCTGGCTGTGGTTGTAAATGCCCGATTCAGAAATGACGATACGATCCGCCGGGATCCTGGCTGCGAGTTCTTTAGTACGTGTTAAATCAATGCTTAGATCACGCAAGTCACGGTTGTTTATGCCGATTACTTGCGCATTTAAGGCAATAGCACGTATCAGCTCATGCTCATTGCTGACTTCTGTCAGGACCCCCATATTCAGGCTGTGTGCCGTATCACGGTAAGCCTGGTAGGCATCATCATCTAACACAGAAAGCATCAATAAAATCGCATCGGCTTGATAATAGCGCGCCAGATAGATTTGGTAGGGATCAATAATAAAATCTTTGCAGAGAACCGGTTGGGAAACCTGCTCCCGGACTTGGCTGACATATTCGAAATCACCCTGAAAATACTTTTCATCGGTTAGTACCGATATTGCGCTGGCATAGTTTTTGTAGGTGCCGGCGATAAGGTCTAAATC
>DATCZZ010000433.1:0-2550 GCA_036525635.1 Psychromonas sp.
CATAACCCGCTTCAGTTAATGTGGTTGCATCGGCCATAGTGAATGGTACGTCTAATAGCCGCGCCATTGTTTCCGCTAATAATGTTTTGCCGCTGCCGGTCGGTCCGATCAGCAGAATATTACTTTTACTCAGCTCAACGCCATCGGAAACATCACCATGTTTTAAACGTTTATAGTGGTTATATACCGCCACCGCGAGGACTTTTTTGGCCATATCCTGGCCAATAACATAATCGTCCAGATTAGCGCGAATTTCATGCGGAGTAGGTAATTTTTTATTGCTCTTTTCTGATTCAGTTGAACCTGTTATTTCTGAAATCTCTTCTCGGATAATATCATCGCACAGATCCACACACTCATTACAAATATACACAGAAGGGCCAGCAATCAGTTTTTTTACTTCGTGCTGACTTTTCCCACAAAAAGAACAATAAAGTAGGCTGTTGCTATCATTTTTATTTGGCATTTTTTTTCCTTTACTTATTTTCTTTGCGTTAACACAGAATCAACAATGCCGTATTCAACTGCTTCTTGTGCACGCATAAAATTATCACGGTCTGTATCTTGTGCAATTACTTCAATAGCTTTACCCGTATGAAAGGCTAATAATTCATTCATACGATGCTTAGTTGCAAGTATCTCTTTTGCATGAATTTCAAAATCAGAAGCTTGCCCCTGAAATCCGCCTAATGGCTGATGAATCATTACTTTTGCATTTGGTAAACAATGACGTTTGCCCGCTGCGCCACTGGCTAATAAAAAGGCGCCCATACTAGCAGCCATCCCCATGCAAACGGTACTTACGTCAGGTTTAATAAACTGCATGGTATCGTAAATTGCCATACCGGCACTGATTGAGCCACCCGGTGAATTAATATAAATAAAAATGTCTTTTTCTGGACTTTCTGACTCCAAAAATAACAACTGTGCAGCAATAACGTTCGCCATGTGATCTTCAACTGGCCCAGTCAAAAAGATAACACGCTCTTTTAATAAGCGGGAATAGATATCATAAGAACGCTCTCCTTTTGCTGTTTGTTCCACAACCATAGGAATAAGCGCGTTACTAATTGGATCGGTATTTCCAGCAAATGGATTTGACATGTTCTACTTCTACCCTAATAAATTAATTAAATTGCTAATGCACTGAATGTAAAATGGCCCGAGTGAAATCACCCGAGCCATTAAAAGCTAATACCCGACTGCTTTAAAAACTAAGGTTATTTAATTTTTGTACAGTGTCAAAGAGTATAACAATTGAGTAATAGATATAAACCTATTAAGCAACCACTTTGTTCATAACTTCATCGAACGATTTGTTCACTTCCGTTACTTTAGCTTTTTCAATGATAAAATCAACTGCTTGCTCTTCTAATGCAACATTTTCCATATTTTGCATCAATTCTTTGTTATTTTTGTAGTATTCAACCACTTCAGCTGGGTTTTCATAAGCAGATGCAGCAGATTCAATTAACGCAGTTACTTTATCCTGATTAACTGTTATTTCGTTCACTTTGATAACTTCGCCTAATAACAACCCTACTTTAACACGCTTGATAGCTTGTTCACTGAACAATTCAGCCGGTAACTCAGGTAAATCTTTAGGATCCATTTGCTGGCCGTAACGTTGCATAGCTTGCTTACGTAACACGTCAACTTCACCTTCAACCAATGCTTTTGGCACTTCAATTTCATTGTTTTCAACTAGTGCGCTTAATACTTTCTCTTTCACATTATTTTTAAGTGCTTGAGTAAGTTCACGAACCATGTTTTGTTTAACGTCATTTTTTAATGTTTCGAACTCACCGTTTTCCACACCAAATTTTTGTACAAATTCAGGCGTAATTTCCGGCAGGATTTGCTCTTCAACTTTAGTCAGTTTAATTGCAAACTGTGCCGCTTTCCCTTTAAGTTGCTCTGCATGGTACTCTTCTGGGAAGTTTACATCGATTGTAAATTCACTGCCTGCCGCATGGCCAACAATACCAGCTTCAAAACCAGGGATCATTCTGCCGCTACCTAATATGATTTGGAACCCTTCAGCTTTACCGCCTTCAAACAGTTCACCGTCGATAGAACCTTCAAAATCAAGCGTCACTTGATCGCCATCTGCAGCTTCACGCTCAACAGCGTTCCATTGTGCATGTTGTTTGCGCAGAGTATCGATCATTTTATCCAGGTCAGATTCAGTCACTTCAGCAGCATCTTTTTCAACTGATAATTCTTCTAAGGCATTCAATGTTACTTCTGGGTAAACTTCAAATGTTGCAGTGAAAGAAAAATCTTGGCCTTTTTCACGCGCTAAAGGAGCAAGTGCAGGTCGGCCTGCTGGGTTCAGTTTTTCAGCCATAATTGCTTCAAAAAAGTTACGTTGCATTAATTCACCAGCGACTTCCTGGAAAATACTTGCGCCAAAACGTTTAGTAATTACAGAAGCAGGCACCTTACCCGGGCGGAAACCGTCAACACGTTGTGTTTTAGCTAAATGACGAACGCGACTATCAAACTCTTTATCAAATGCTTCAGCAGCAACGGTGATAGTAAGTTTAC
>DATCZZ010000434.1:0-4947 GCA_036525635.1 Psychromonas sp.
TATCCAGGCTTTTCCGGATCCGATTACGCGATAAAAAATTATTACTATTACCATCCGCTTTACGTTACAGGAAAGCTGGATTTCGAAAACCCCGAAGCGTACGTCGAAGAAGGCAACAAGCTTCTGAAAAAAGTCTGCCAGGAAGCCGACCAACGCGGTATGAAGATCATGATGGATCTGGTAATCAACCACACCGCTTTTGATTCACCTCTCAGCAAAGAGCATCCGGACTGGTATGAACGCGATCACGACGGCCAGCTGATACACCCCGGTGCGCAGGACGGTGATAACTGGGTAGAATGGAAGGATCTGGCTCAGATTGACAACGCCAATTCTAGGGACCGCGATAATCTCTGGAACTACTGGCTGGAGATGATGCTGTTTTATATGGATCTGGGGATTCGAGGATTCCGTTGCGATGCGGCCTACCATGTCCCGAGCGATCTGTGGCGCTTCCTCATCCCGCGCGTCAAAGAAAAATATCCTGATGCGTTATTTTTAGGGGAAACTCTGGGCTGTCAACCCGAGCAGGTCGTTGATATTGCGGGGGCAGGTTTCGATTTTATTTCCAACAGCTTTAAATGGTGGGATCTGAGGGAGCAGTGGTTCCTGAATCAAAGCCGGGAATACAGCAATCATGCTCCGTCGATCTCCTTCCCGGAGAATCACGACACGATCCGCTGCGCCGATGAATTTGACGGCAATCAGCATCAGGCACTTCTGCGCTATGAATTGGGCGCCTATATCTGTTCCAGCATCTCCACTACGATCGGCTTTGAATACGGCTTCCAGCGCCAAATTCACGTTGTCAATGCCAACCCCTCATGGTGGGAACCCGTTCGTTACGATATTTCCTATGAGATTGCCAAAATCAATGCAATCAAGGCGAGCTACGACGTTCTTCAGGAGGATAATGGGATCGAAATGCTGCAGTTGAATGACGGATGCCTCTTCGGTTTCACCAAAGAGAGCCGCAACTGCCAGGAAAAAGTGATGATGCTGGCGAATATCAACGGCCACGAAGCATGCATGGTTCGCGAACTGCACGTGCACGGCATTATGGGTTCGGATAGGGTGAAAGATATTTCACGCGGCCATCAAATGGAAGAAGTCCCGGCATTCCTGGAATACAACCTCCATCCGGGAGAAGTAAAGCTGTTCTATGTAAAACGATAATATGACTGTAACCTGATGATAAGTGATTGATATATTATGACTAGCGTTATTATTAAACTGCTACCTAATCTTTTAACGACAGTGCGTTTGATTTTGGCTGTGCCCGTTTGCCTGCTGATCCTCAATCAAAATTATTCTGCTGTATTATGGGTTGCTTTTATTGCCGGTCTTAGTGATGGCGTTGACGGCTTTATTGCACGCAAGTTTAACGCGTTAAGTTATTACGGGGCGATTGTTGATCCGCTCGCGGATAAAGCGTTGTTGATCAGTACTTATGTCGCCTTTGCGGTAGTGGGGTTATTGCCCTGGTGGGTAGCTGTGATCCTTTTGCTACGAGATGTGCTTATTGTCAGTGGGGCGTTTATCTACCGCAGGAAGTTTGGACGCTATAAAATAGTTCCGAGTCGCTATGGAAAAATCAGCACCGCAGTTCAGATCCTCTTTGCCTTGATGGTGTTGATGCAGCAGGTATACCCTGTATTACCCGAGTTCAGTCTGCAGGTTGGGCTGTGGTCGGTGATTCTGCTGGCCTTTATCAGCGGCGGAAACTACCTCTATATTTGGGGAGCAAAGATATTGTCCCTGAAAAAAAAGCTGTAATCACAGGGTGTTGAATCACAATAGTTTGCTATTGCTCAATCAAACGCCTAGCTCTTATCGCCGGGAAATTGGATACCCGCTTGCTTGCGAGCTTGTGTGAGGAGATCGATCACAACGAGTGAGTGATCCAGCAGTTCATAGCAGGCTGCATAATTGTTACTGCGGTAGAGCGCTTCGAACACTTTAAATTCATCCACCATACGGTTGGCATAGTCGCCCTTATTCTCCGAGATGGGCGCATCCTGGATTCGCTTAAATTCCACTTCTTTGGCTTCGTTGGTCGGCCCCGCTATTTTCACGTAGCCCTTCGTCCCCTGAACCGTAGCGTGACATGGGCTTTGAGAGTCTTTAGCCGCGCTACAGACTGCAGTGAAATGCGGGTAGTTCATCACTAAGACACCAGAAGTGTCGATGCCGTTAAAACCGATGTTGGCGTGATAATGTAGAGATTCAGGTTTACCGAAAAGTCGACAGACAAAGTGGATATTGTAGACGTTGATATCGAACAGCGAGCCGCCGGAATAGGCTGGATCAAACGCGGGTAAGACTTCACCTTGCTGGTATTTTGGATAGCGACTCGAGAACTGCGAGTAGTTGCATTGCACCAGTTTTATGTCGCCAATCTCCGCCAGCTGCTCTTTTACGTAAGCAAAGTTTTTTGAGTGAATCATGGTGATTGCTTCAAACAGAAATAGCTTTTTTCCCCGTGCTAAATCAGAGAGCTCGTTCAGCTCTCGATAGTTTGAGGTAAATGGTTTTTCACAAATAACATGCTTGCCTGCCAGTAAAGCTCGTTTGCAGTAGTCATAGTGCAAACTGTTGGGGATACCGATATAAAGCATCTCGATGTCGGGATCATCGAGAAAGGTATCATAATCGGTGTAAATTTTTTCTATGCCATATTTAGCTTGGAGCTCTTCTGCGGTCACGCGGGATCTGTCCCGAACCACAATCGCCTGCAATGCTATTTCCGGCACAAGGGTTAATGCATCTAGAGCTTCTTTTACAATGTTTCCTGAGCCTACAATACCGAGCTTCATTGTCTCTCTCCAAAAAGTTGTTTACCTGCCAATCTGTGCAGGTATTAAGAATAACTTAGCAAGTGGGTAATGGTACCAACAAAATTGAACCGTGGGAAAAATATTATGAACCCGCCCAAAAGTATCAACTGAAGAGCGGTTTCGGGACTCAGAGCGAGCCGGACAAGAATTCCCTGATCATGATTGAAGTGTTCGCCGCAGTTAAACCGGATCAATACTATTTATTGGCTAGCGCAGTAATACCTTCCTGAGTGGGGTATAGGAAACAGACCAGACAAATAACAGGGTAAAAATAGTTGTACCTAAAACCAATACAATATCCCGAACATAAGTTTCCAGAGCAAGCATATCCGCGAAGTTATGCACTAGGATAGCAATAGGAAGATGCGCAACATAGATACCCAGTATCATCCCTCCCAACTTATAAACAACCGGATAATTCCCCCAATGATGCTTCTTTAGCAGCATCATAAACAGCCCCAGTCCCCATAAAGGCGTACCTAACAGAAAATCATGCCTGTCAAAGCTTGTCTCATAGCCCATCAACCAAGTAGCTTCCGCGAAATGAATGAATAGATAAGCCAAGCAAAACCAATACCTGCGCGGCGTTAAACGATAAAGTAAAACTTCTGCGTCGTATCTCATACCCGATCCATACCATCAGGGTACTGAAAAAGGGGCCATTTCTAGTGAAGAATGGAGTCCATACTTCAGTAATGTTTTCATAGCTTCCCCCCATCAGTCCATAGACATAAAGAGCAATGGCAATACCCGGAAGCAATGCAGTTATGTTCAGGCGGATACATGAAGCAATAATTGCTACTGCGCAGATAAGCCCAGGAATAAACCACAGGTGAACTAATCCTCCCTCCATAACGGTATTAAATGGATTCTGCATTAACCAATTCCAGTACCCGCTGCGCTCTGCCATATAACCTTGAGTAGAAAGCAGCTCCCAGTTAAAAGGCATTACCAGGCAAATAATACTCCATACCAGCCATATTTTTATTAGCGGCAGGCTGTATGAGCTAAGGGTCTTAAACGGGGCGCTGGTCAGCTTCGGCTGAATCAGATAACCAGAGAGAAGAAAGAAAAAAGGAACGGCAAACCTTGCGAGTTGATTCACAATATACCCAAGCCAGGGCGTCTGATCAAAAAGTGGCGCTTTCATCATCACCTGGTTGTGCAGCAGTACAATGGCAAACATGGCAATAATTCGTCCCAGCTCAAGGCTGGATATTTTCTGGGGATGTTCGGATGACATGACGACGCTTTCCTTGTTAAACGAGTGCATAATTAATAAAAAGCAGAGTGCGATTGCACACTTGGCATTTTCTTTAATAGCATTAATTTCTGGCCGATTTTTTGGAGAGGTGCCAAATAAAACTCAGAAATCATCAGCGTTAAAAATTACCGGTTAATAATATAAAATAATTCAATCTGTTTTTTTAATATATGTTTTTCCCTAAGAATGAATGTTAAAGGTTTCTTATGCTCTTTTTCGTGGGCGCCATCACGCTTAATGTAACATAGGGTAACATAATGCAACGTAAGGAGATATTTATGTAACTTACATTGAGGAAAGCGAATTAAGCATGAATAACCTATTTTTTTAGGCACTGCCAACACTATTATCAAATATTAAATTTCTGACTTTAGATTGGTGCTTATAATGCCATCAGTTTACTTTCAGTTTCAAAGATATTTAGGGGAGGGAGCATTTGCAATATGGTCAGAGGTAACGCGCCATAAAGTTCTCATATGAAGCCGAATAAGTTGATAATGAAGGTGCTGTCTGTTAAAAATGGCGGTTTTACCTGACAACCGCCCAAAATTACATTTAAAAACTAAAGCTGCGTAGAATTTTTTACAAGGGTAAATGAAGATGTTTTGTAATTCGACTAACTTTATCTATGTTTTCAGTACTTTGCTTAGGTAACATATTAGCGATGGTCGCAAAAAGGCAATCGATTAATGATAATTGCACCAGCCTTGCAGAACCACTTCTGCCAAAAAGAGCTTCCGATGAGGCCGGCGCATATATGGCATAGTCCGTCATTTCGAATAATTGCTCGTTATAATTATTGGTTACATTAACGATGGTTGCTCCCGCTTCCTTAGCGACTTTGAC
>DATCZZ010000435.1:0-2278 GCA_036525635.1 Psychromonas sp.
TGGGCAGTTTATTTATTAAGCAACGCCTAAAATGTGATCTAGACCGAGGGAATACTCAATATTTCAATCTTATTTTCCCTGTTAACAAAATATGTTGTTTTTATGCTAAGCTGTTATTTAATGTTTATTTTGCGGATGAAATTGCAGAAAAGTGGCGCAGGTGAAGCAAATAGTTTGCTTAGGTTTATTTGGAATTATGTTTTCTGATTCATCAGATAACTTGGGGATCAAGGGGCGACAATGTTCACATTCACTAAAGATTTCAATTGCTGCAAAACAGTGCATTGTAAAAACTTTGCCGTTGCAGATAGTGCAGACTACATTCCGCAAAGTCGGCGATTAGGTTATTTATCCATCGGCTGCAAGTTATGCGGAAGCTACCCTCCCTGGATAGATAATGAACTGGTTGAACAACTGTTAAAAGAGAAGCTCGAAGTTCATTTCGCCAGAAAATCAACAGGTTGTCCTGCATGCGCTCAGTATTTTTTCTTTAGTGAAAGCCCTAAGGCAACATTACACGGATACACCTCGGCCGGCAGGCAAAGAAACAGGTGCTCTGTATGCCATCGCGTGTTCACCCTGCCAAACTTTAAAAACAGGCATGCTCTGCGGTTAATTTTAAGCAGCATTATCGCCAACAAAGAGATAAGGGAATCGATCAAAGCAACGGGCTTGCCGGCCCGTTTATATTACTTTTATCTTGAAAAATTAGCACAGCTGTTTGCAAGCTTCAGCCGCTTAAATGAAGAGAAAGTGATGCACAGGGATTATCTGGCCCTGCATACGCAGGGTAAGGTTGTTCATCTTGCCCATAAACGGGGATTTTATAGCCTGCTGAGCTGCGAAGTTGACAGTGGTTACATCGTTCTGCAGAGCAACAATTTAACCGATATCGCCTTAGCCTTAAGAGAGGGGGATATTTACCAGGCCCGGGAAAATACAATAATAGCTGTCGATAATGAGGAGGATTTAGAAACGCTGCTGATAAAGAGGTATGATCAAAACCTCAATCGCAAACATTTTGAGCAGCTCCTAGTCGGTGAATTAAAGCCGCTTACAAAATGTTCTTTAATCTACCCCGATAAATTGGCTTATGTGCACTTTCAACTGTTAAATGCTTTTACAACAAAAGCATCTGCCTACACACATTATATTGAGCATGAAAGTTGTCTCAGGGCCGCCGCCTTAATGGCATCTTCTGCAGATATAAAAAAGTCCACAGCCGAGGTTTATTTCTTTTTGCCTCACCCTAAAACCACTAATAATTTACAGGGGAAAAAAATTGGCTGGTGGGATGATAAATGGTTCAGCAATGATTTTGGCGCTTATTGCCCAATTGCTGCCAGCACTAAATTTAAAAGCGATTTAAAATTAAACGACACCGCCAGTACGGATCTGTTTTATGCGTATCTGGATAAAAATATGTATAAGGGGCTCAATAGTCTGAGAGTGCTTAATCACTTGTCTGAAATACACCGGGTTCTATTCAATTACTGCGATTTGAAAAATAATACCACCAGGGCAAAACTATTAGGTGTCTCCGATAGAATTTATACCCCGCAAAAATTGCTCGATACTGCCTTAGCAGAAATAATGAACTGCTATTAATCCATAAACTCGTTCGCTTCGTTAACCGGAAAATGGATTTGAAAAAATAACTGTATTAGTTATAAATAAATAGTAATAAAATACAGTTTATAGTTGTATTTTTATTAAACATTCCTATACAATTCGGACCCTGAAATTCAATGATAAATACGTGTGGTACTTTGTTGGATGAAATAATTCATTCAAGCTGAGCAGCGACACGGCCCAATAGAGGTTTCCCTAATGAAAAATAATATTCACCCAGAATACAACGCAATCACAGCGACTTGTTCATGTGGTAACGTAGTTAAAGTTGGTTCAACAGTTGGTAAAGACCTTGCTCTAGATATCTGTAGCGCATGTCACCCATTCTACACTGGTACTCAACGTGTTGTTGATACTGGCGGTCGTATCGACAAATTCAAACAACGTTTTGGTGCTCTTGGTAAAAAATAAAGCTTACCGGTTTATTTACCCTGCTAAAACGAAACTGAAAAGGTGCCTGCTGGCGCCTTTTTTTGTTTTTACCGTGCGGAACTTGGCGGTTAAAGCCCGCAGTATGCAACACCGCTCATGTTGATTGTGCTGCTGATAGCGCGGTCGTAGCGAAGCTCTCAGCATACAGATAAGCAAATAACGTTTTGCTGCTCCTGGTAAAAAATAAAGCTTACCGGTTTATTTACCCTACTAA